>JAJECB010000273.1 GCA_022822245.1 Gammaproteobacteria bacterium | reverse complement strand
AGCGCATCTCCGTCGACTTCGTGCGCGGAGTGGCGTCGGGGTTCATCAACACCTGGTGGAACACCTACGCGTTCTTCGTGCTCTACGCGCGCCTCGACGAGGTGGACGTGACGGTGGACGTCCCGCTTGGCCGCCGCCCCGAGATCGACCGTTGGATCCTCGCCCTCCTCCAGCGCACGATCGGGACGGTGACCGGGTGCCTGGACGACTATGACGCCCAGGGCGCGGGCCGGGCGATCGAGGCCTTCGTCGACCAGCTCAGCAACTGGTACGTGCGGCGCAACCGCCGGCGTTTCTGGAAGGCGGCGGCAGGCGAGGACAAGCAGTCCGCCTACCTCACCCTCCACGAGTGCCTCGACGCGACGAACCGGATGATGGCTCCATTCATGCCGTTCACCGCGGAGGCGGTGCACTCGAACCTCGTGCGGACGGTGCGTCCGGACGCACCCGCGAGCGTCCACGTCGCCGCGTGGCCGGAGGTGGACGAGGCGAGGAAGGACGACGCGCTCATCGCGGACTTCGACGCCGCGCAAGCGGTCGTCGCCCTCGGGCGGGCCGCGCGCAACGCCTCCCGCGTCCGGGTGCGCCAGCCCCTCCCCCGGCTCCTCGTGCGTGCGCCCGACCGGGCCACGGCGGGCGCGGTCGCCCGCCTCGAAGGGCACATCCTCGAGGAGCTCAACATCAAGCGGCTCGAGCTCGCGGACGAGGAAGCCGAACTGGTGGGCTACCGGATCCGCCCGAACCTGCCGCGGCTCGGCCGGCGGTACGGCCGGCTCGTCCCCGCGATCCGCGCGGCCCTCGAGGCGGCGCCGGACGCGACCCGCCGGACGATCGCGCGGGCGGTCGCGAACGGCGAGGGCTACCGGCTCGAGGCCGGCGGCGAGACCCTCGACCTCGAGGCGGAGGACTTCCTCGTCGAGAGCACCTCGGCGGAGGGCTACTCCTCGGCCGAGGACGGCGGCTACCTCGTCGGGCTCGATACCCGCTTCGACGAGACGCTCCGCCGGGAGGGACTCGCCCGCGAGCTCGTGCGCACCGTCCAGGAGGCGCGCAAGCAGGCGGGGCTCGAGGTGTCGGACCGGATCCGGCTCCGCGTCGTCGGGTCACCGGCGATCGCGGCCGCCCTCGCGGAGCACCGCGAGTACGTGATGGAGGAGACGCTCAGCCACGAGCTCCTGGGCAACGGGGCGTTCGGCGCGGAGTACGAGGCCGAGCACCGGCTCGACGAGGAGCACTGGTCCATCGGGCTCGCCCGCCGATAGCCTCCTTTCGATCCGATCCCTTCGGTCCGGTCAATGCGAGGCGAAGACGGGGACGGTCATGGACTCCATCAGGCGTCTGGTGACCCCGCCGAGCCAGACCTCGCGCACCCGAGCATGGCCGTACGCTCCCATCACGAGCAGATCGATGTCTTCGTCCGCGATGCGGTTGAGCAGCAGGTCCGCGACGGGAATGTCCTTGGAACCGATGCGCTCGACATCGACCCGAACCCCATGCCGGGCGAGATGCCGCGCGATGTCCGCACCCGGGAGTTCTCCATGTTCCCCGGCGCCCGGGTCGGGGTTGGCCGAGAGCGTCACGACGTGCTTCGCGGCCTGGAGCAGAGGAAGCGCGTCAGCTACCGCCCGAGCCGCCTCGCGGCCCGCATCCCAGGCCACCAGCACCCGCTCCCCCACGCTCGGGTACGTGCCGATGGCGGGAACCACGAGCACCGGGCGTCCGCTGGCGAGGACCACATGCTCGGCAAAGTCCTTGACCGTGCCGTGTCCGTCGCGCGCACGACTGTCCTGGCCGATCACCGCGAGGTCCGCGTGCCGGCTGAACAGCGCGACGACCTCCACCGGGTCACCGTCCACGGCGTGCCACTCGTTCGGCACTCCCGCGGCGTTCGCGAGCCGCTCGAACACGTCGCGGGCCCGCTCGCGCGCGTCCTCCACCGTCTGCCGGTACTCGGCGAGCAACGCCGAGGTGAACTTCGTGGTCGCATAGCGGGGCAGGTACACCCGCTCGTGCACCATCAACCCGATCACGTGGGCCTCGTGTCGCGCGGCGAGCCGCAGCGCGACGTTCACCTGCTCCTCGCATCGCAGGGTGTCGTCCATCACGACGAGAATGTCCTTGTACGGCATTGGCGGCTCCTCGAGTTCGTGATCGGGCACGATCGAATGGTCCTATCGTAGCCCCGTGCGCATCGGCTCGCCGGCGGCGGACCGGATGTTCGCCGAGGCCGGAGACGGGTGTCGAAGGCGTCCGGATCGCGGCGGTTCTCTCGGCCCCGTTTCCCCTCCTGATTCCCCTTCCGCACCGGCATGGGAAGAATGACCGGAAACCCGAAAGGGGAGCCGACACCAACCGTACGGAAGGCCCGACCATGCATGGAAGCACGGAGCAGCGTCAGATCCGGTTGACCCGGTCCGGGGAGGCGTCCACCATTGCGCATGCAACCAGTGGTGTTCCGCCGGGCGGGAGGGTCTGCCATGCCGATTCCCGAACCTCTGGAGGCGGCACGTCTCTTCACCAGATGCGACCCGGACGATATCCGGTTGTCGGCCGCCGGCGCGGCC
>JAJECB010000474.1 GCA_022822245.1 Gammaproteobacteria bacterium | reverse complement strand
GCTCCCGTGACCGCCACGGGCCAAGCATGGGCGTACACCTTCGGCCCGTTCAAGTCGATGACAGCCCCAAATGCCCGTTTTATTACAGAAAAACAATAGCTTATGGGAGTAGAACGAGGGTTTCTTGGGACACTAGTGGCAAGATCCGGTACTACGGGGGCTCGAGAGAAAAGATATGTCGGCTCGGTCTGGCACATCTGTTTCTTGAATTGCTGGAGATTCTTGTTTCCACGGAGATCCGTGTGCTGGAGAAGAAACAGGCGAACGGCGCCGGGCGAGTCCGTGAGCTGATCGATGAACAATTTCATGGCTACCAGGATTGGGTCCAGTCAAAATCAGGTGATGTGGACTGGATCAAGAAGCTCAGATACAACGAGACCATCGTGTCGAGAATGGGAGTCGAGATTCAGGTATCCGGCAGAAGCGATCTCCTTGCTCGGGATATCGTTCATATCCGCAACAATCTCCAGGACAGTCACATCGATGCCGGTGTAATAGTGGTGCCATCCGATGATTTCGAGTTCTGGCTGACCGACCGTGTGGCCAACTTCAGTTATGCCGTTCGTTATGTCGAAGACGAACTGCGGGAGGCGAAGAATTATCCGATAGTACTGCTGGCAGTGGAGCACGACGGGTTTTCTGACGAGGCTCTTCCGAAGAAGAAGACGAACAGAGGCAAAGGCTGATGGGCGTGGAGAAATTGTCCGAGTTAGGAGGCGCCCTCGATTGCGCCGGCAGTCTCTGCTCCTGCCGGGGCAACGGCGTGGGCGTGCGTTGAAGAGAAAAGACCTGGTAATACGGGGTGCCCTTTCGGGGGGTGCGGTCGGGCCAGCCGGGACCCCGCGAGGGGCAGAGTATGGGCCGGCCGGGAGCGGAATAGGCCGCACGACGGCGCGTGGACACGACGTCGGACGTGGGGGTCAGTCGGGGTCGAGGGGAGCGAGCTCCGGGAGCTCGCCGCAGAAGGGCACCTCGTCGCCGGTCCGGGGCGGGCCGTCGAGCTCTTCTGCGTAGCGGCGCCCGGCGTAGACGGCGTGGGCGATGGTCGCGGGGGTGAGGGCGTCGCCGATGGCCGTCACCGACTCGATGCCGGAGTCCGGCCATTCCTCGGCGCGCACGGTAAGCTCGATGGCGAGACCATCCGAACCCGAAAGCGGTTGGACTGCGTCGGGAAGCGCGAGAGGCGTTGCCGTATCGACGAAGCGACTCACGTGTCGAACGCGTCGTCGAGGAATCGGTCGTGCGCTTTGGCCAGGTCGGGGTGGCCCGAACGAAAACGCCCCTTGAGGCTGCCGGCGCGCTCAGCGAGGTCACGAATGTCCGGAGTGTGTCGCCTCGACAGGTAGTCGGCGACGCATTCGCGCACCAATTCGGAGAGCGACCATCCCTCCGCTTTCGCCAGAGTTTTCAGTGCGCTGGCCTGACTCTTGGTCAACTGGATCCGTATCCGAATCATGCCATCATGATGCCAGAACGGGAGGGGATGGAGATGAACAATCAGGTATCGATTTCCAGGGACGCCCTTGCCGAATTCTGCCGGGAGCATGGAATCAGACGGCTCTCCGTGTTCGGCTCGGTGCTGCGGGAGGACTTCGGGCCGGAGAGCGACGTTGACGTGCTCGTCGAGTTCGAACCGGCTCGAACCCCGGGGCTGTTGGGCGTTGCCCGCATGGAGTTGGAGTTGTCCAAGCTGTTCGCGGGACGCAAGGTGGATCTGCGAACCCCGGAGGACCTGAGCCGCTATTTCCGGCAGGAAGTTCTGGACGCGGCCGAGGTTCGATATGGGCAAGGATGACGCAATCCGCCTCCGCCACGTGCTCGAGGCGGCGCGCGAAGCCCTGTCGTCAGAGAGGGAGGGCTATCCGTCGTAGGTGGGGAGGCCCTCGTCGCGGTGCCACATGCGCACGAGGTGGCGCTTCGCGGCCGGGTCGCGGTCGTCGTCGGTGAACGCGCTCCGGTAGTGGGCGACCCGCTGGTTCGCAAGGTACTGGAGCTGGCCGCGCTCCAGCGGCAGCTCGAACCGGAGGTCCTCGTCGCTCACCACCTCCTCGAGTGCCTCGACCGCGGCGCGCGTCTCCTCGTCCATCGCCACCCCCGCGACGGCGTATCCCTTGCGGATGATGCTGGCGTTGGTGCGGGCGCGGAGTCGCCCCGCCCCGTCGAGCGAGAACACCGGCGCCCACGAGACCCGGGGCGCATCCGGCGCGTGCTCCGCCTGCCGGTCGAAGAGCACCGGCCGCCAGAGTCGCTCGAGGGCGCGGGGATGGCGCTCCCGCAGCCGGTCATGCACGGAGCGAAGGCAAAGGAACCGGCTGGTCCCGCCCTGCCGGGCGGGATGGATGCACATCAGCCCCACGTACCGCGGCAGCACGGCGCCGAACGCGTTGTCGGTGTGGAAGACGAGCTCGACGTTGGTCCACGAGCCCCGCACCCCGTAGCCGAAGGTCCGGCCGGTGTCGGTCACGTCGTAGAGCACGGTGCCGTCCCACTTCTGGGCGACGGGGCGGGCGAGGATGCGGCCGATGGTCCAGAAGACGGCCTTCGCCGTGTCGTCGTCGCCGATCTCGTCGAGGGGAAGGCGGTCGATGACCGCGATGCCGATCCCGCGGTCGAGGGCCGACTTCGCCCGCGCGTAGACCGCGCGGACCGCGTCGAGCGGGTGGTCGTCGGGAGAGCGGAGGAGGGTGGGGAGCGGCGCGGCCCGGATCCGGCCCGCGAGCGCGCGGACCTCGTCGAGGGCGGCCCTGTCGAGCTCGATGACGAGCGCGCGGGGGTCCAGGTCTCCGCCGACCCACGCGTCCGGACCGCGCGCGGGGGCCGCACCCCCCGTTCCGGCCGGTGCCTCCGGCGCCGTCTCCGCCGACAGGTCCGCGCAGGCCGCTACCGGCGGCGGGTACGACCTTCGGGGGGATTCGCCCATGGGTGGTTCGCCTCGTGCGGTCCCGTGGCCCGGCGGTCCGGCGGCGCGGAGGAGGGGGCTCGGTGCCGCCGCGGTCCCCCGGCCGGTCTCGGGTCCCTACCTCCCGTACCGCTCCCAGTAGGCGCCGAAGAGCGCCTCCTCGCTCGGCCGGTCCTCCGGGATCGGCAGCGCGAGGTGGGTGACGTTGAGGAAGTGGCGGTAGTTGAGGTTCTCGCTGATGCTGTTGCCCTGCCACGTCCCGCAGCCCATGGACAGGGTGAAGTTGAGCCCGCTGTCGAAGCCGCCCCCGTTCCCGAAGGTATGGGCCATGTTGACGAGGACCCGCGCCGTGTCGAGCTCCTCGGCGAGCCGCCGGGCGTGCGCCGGCTCCTCGGTGTGGATGCCGACCGAGTGCCCCCGGCCCTTGAACGCGAGGATCTCGCGCACCCGGGTGACCGCGTCGTCGAAGTCCGCCGCGCGGTACACGGTGAGGACAAGGGCGAGCTTCTCGTCCGAGAACGGGTGCTCGCGGCCGACCCCGGTCTCCTCCACCAGGAAGAACCGGGCCGCGGCCGCCCTCCCGCCGAGGCCGCACGCGGCGGCGAACACGTCGGCGTCCTTCGCGATGACCGCCCGGTTGAGCTTCCCGTTCATCCAGAGGGTGCCCCGGATCGCCTCCTTCTCCGCCGGGCTCGCAAGATGGCCCCCGGCGCGCTCGAGGGCCGCGATGGCCTCCTCGTACACCTCGTCGAGAATCACCACCGAGTTCTCCGACGAGCACGAGGTCGCGTTGTCGAAGCACTTCGACCGCATGATCTTCTCCGCCGCCTCGTCGAGCTTCGCGCTCGCGTCGATGATGACCGGCACGTTGCCCGCGCCGACCCCGATCGCGGGGGTCCCGCTCCGGTAGGCCTCGCGGACGTTGTTCTGCGAGCCGGTCACCACCACGAGGTCGCAGGCGGCCATCAGGGCGTGGGTGCTCGACTTGTCCACCGGGGGCGGCAGCACCTGCACCAGATCCGCGGGCGCGCCGATCTTCTCGAGCTCCGCGCGCATCAGCTCCACCGTGCGGGTCGTGGTCGCGAGCCCGGCCGGCGACGGCGCGATGACGATCGCGTTCCGGCCCTTGATCGCCATCATTGCCTTGTTGACGGGGGTCGCGGCCGGGTTCGTCGACGGGGTCACCGCCCCGACCACCCCGACCGGCTTCGCGTACTTGACGAGCCCGAGCTCCGGGAGCTCCTCGATGACCCCGACGCTCTTCGCCCGCAGGAGGTCACGGAGGGTGCCGAAGGTCTTGCGCTGGTTCTTGACCACCTTGTCCGGGGCGTTGCCGATGCCGGTGTCCTCGACCGCCATCCGGGCGAGGGCCTCGGCGTGCTCCGGCTTGTACAGGGCCCACGCGAGCGCGGTCACCGCCTCGTCGACCCGTTCCTGGGTCGCGTCGGCGAAGGCGTCCATGGCCGCCCGGCCGCGGCGGACCAGGGCGTCGACGACCGCGGCGGGGTCGCGCTCGAGGGCTTCGACCCTGGCCGTGGCCGAGGCGGCGGCTGAGGCTGAGACTTCGGCTGGCTGGCTCATTGCTTCGGGCGTTCCTCGGGTCTCGTGCGGCTGAGGCCGGGCCGAATGGCGGCCGGACAGGGAGTGTATCCGCCTCGCGGAAGCCGGTACACGGGCCGCTCCGTCGCCGCTCTCCGCTCTCGCTATACTTTCGCGCGTGAATCGCCCCGCCGAATCGTTCCCCGGTCGTGCATCCCGGCGCGCCTGAAGCGCTCGTCGCGTCCGCGAGCCGGTCCACCCTCGACGGGGTGTTCCGGAGCACCGCGCGAACGTGGCCGGATCGGGTCGCGGTCGAGGAAGGCGACCGCACCCTCACCTTCCGGGAGCTCGACCGTCTCGTGGACGGCGCCTCCGGGTGGCTCGTCGCCAACGGGATCGGGCGCGGGGACCGGGTCGGGATCCTCTCCGAGAACAGCGCCGACTACGTCGCGGTGATGCTCGCCTGCGCCCGCGTCGGCTGCATCCTCGCCTGCCAGAACTGGCGGCTGACGGCCCGCGAGCTCCGGCACTGCATCTCCCTCGTCGAGCCGAAGATGATGCTGGTCTCGGACCGCTTCGCGACCCTGCTCGACGAGGTGGACGGCGGCGGGGGCGATGGAGCGTCGGGGACCCGGCACCGGCTCGACGGCGCGCTCGCGGCCCGCTGGGCGGCGGAGGCGGGGCCTCCCGCGCTCGACGACGACATCGACCCCGAGGCGATCCTCCTCATCCTCTACACGAGCGGCACCACCGGCCTCCCCAAGGGGGCGGCGATCAGCCACCGGGCGGAGCTCATCCGCAACCTCGCCTGGCACCTCTCCTTCGGGGTGCGTCCCGGCGACACGATGGTGGGGTGGATGCCGCTCTACCACATGGGCGGGGCGGACCAGGTGCTCGGCACCCTCCTCAACGGCGGCAAGGTCATCGTCATGGACGTCTTCGACGCGCCGCGCATCGCCCGCATCGTGACCCGCGAGCCGCTCGGATGGCTCGTCACCATGCCCGGCACGACGGACCGGATGATCGCCGCCCTCAAGGCCGAGTCCTCCCCGCCGGTCCGGGTGCGGGCGGTCGGGGTGATGCCGGACCTCGTGCCGCGGGCCGAGATCGCGGAGCTCACCCGGCTCCTCGACGCGCCCTACCCGAACACCTTCGGGTCGACCGAGACGGGGAGCCCGCCCTGCTCGGGAAGCTGCCTGCCGCCCGGAGTGGTTCCGGAGCGTCTCTCGAAGACCCTGAGCCCGCTCTGCGAGGTCCGCCTCGTCGATGCCGAAGACCACGACGTCCCCGAC
>JAJECB010000470.1 GCA_022822245.1 Gammaproteobacteria bacterium | reverse complement strand
TGTAGCCCTTGCGCCGTTTAAACTTGATCACATTGATCTTCTTCGCTCGGCCATGGCCGAGAACGGTGGCGGAAACCCGGCTGCCGGCGACGCAGGGGGTGCCAGCAACCGCCTCTTCTCCGTCCCCGACGAGAAGCACCCGGTCGAACTCGACCTGCTCGCCCTCCTCCACCGCGAGCCGCTCGACGCGGATGCGGCTTCCCGGTTCGACGCGATACTGCTTTCCGCCGGATTCGATGACCGCGTGCATTGGAGACCTCCCGTCCACTTGACTCCGGGACGCGAACCGGAAAAACGAAGGCGGGACATGACCCCGCCCGGAGGCGGTATTCTACGCAGTATCGAAAGGAGGCTCAACGTGACGACGAACTCGCTCCCCGTGTGGAGCCCGCCGGGCCCGCTCCGGGCCTCGACTCCGCCGGACCCCCAGCCCCGGTCCGGACCCGGGTCCGGGTCCGTGTCCGGGGCGGACCGGCTCGCTTCCATCCGCCGCCCCGCCGAGGCGGACCTCGCCGCCGTCGACGCTCGGATCCTGGAAAACCTCGATTCGAAGGTCCCGCTCATTCGGGAGACCGGGGAGTACCTCATCTCTCAAGGCGGGAAGCGCCTTCGCCCGCTCCTCGCGCTGCTCGCCGCCCGGGCGTTCGGCTACGAGGGCCGGGCGCACGTCGACGCCGCCGTCGTCATCGAGTTCATCCACACCGCGACCCTGCTCCACGACGACGTGGTGGACCGGTCCACGATGCGCCGCGGGCGCGAGACGGCCAATTCGATCTGGGGCGACGAGGTCAGCGTCCTCGTCGGCGACTTCCTCTTCTCGCGCGCGTTCCAGCTCATGGTCGGGATGGGGAGCGTTCCCATCATGCGGATCATGGCCGACGCGTCCAACACCATCGCCGAGGGCGAGGTGCTGCAGCTCGCCAACCGTCACGATCCGGACACCACCGAAGAGCACTACCTCGAGGTCATCGGGTGCAAGACCGGCAAGCTCTTCGAGGCGGCGGCCCGGGTCGGAACGGTGCTCGCGGGTCGGGGCGATGCGGACGAACGCCGCATGGCCCGCTTCGGCGCAAGCCTCGGCACCGCCTACCAGCTCGTCGACGACGTCCTCGACTATCGGGGCACCGCCGCCGCCATCGGAAAGAACATCGGCGACGACCTCGCGGACGGGCAGCCGACCCTTCCTCTCATCCACGCGATGCGCACCGGTACCGAGGAGACGGCCCGGACGGTGCGCGACGCGATCCGGATCGGCGACGTCGAGCGGCTTCCCGAGCTCGTCGCGGCCGTTGAGTCGGCAGGGGGCATCGAATACACTCTCGCCTCCGCTCGCGGCTACGTGCAGCGCGCCTGCAAGGCCCTCCGGAACGTTCCCGACACCCGGTTCCGGGATGCCCTTGCGTCGTTCGCCGAGTTCGTCATCGAACGCACGTATTGAAGCGCTCGGGGTGTAGCTCAGCCTGGTAGAGCACCACGTTCGGGACGTGGGGGTCGTAGGTTCAAATCCTGTCACCCCGACCACCTGGCCGCCGCAACGACGTCAGCCGACAGCGACCTCCTCGGCGCCGCCGGATTCGAACGTCAGCGACTCGCCGTTCCCGTCCCGGTCGATCCGGACCGTCTCCCGTTCTCCGATCTCCCCGGCGAGAATCCGCCGCGCGAGCGGGTTCTCCACCTCGACCCGGAACGTCCGCTTGAGCGGCCGCGCGCCGTAGGCGGGGTCGTAGCCGGAGTCGGCGATCCGGTCGAGCGCCGCGTCGGTCACCGAAAGCCCGATTCCGCGCTCGACGAGCCGCGCCCGCAGCCGGGCGACCTCGAGGTCCACGATGGCGCGCACCTCGTCGCGCCCGAGGCGGCGGAACACCACCATCTCGTCGATGCGGTTGACGAACTCGGGACGGAAATGCCCCCGCACGATCTCGAGCACCCCGGCCCGGACCTCTTCCGCGGAGCCCTCCGCACCCTGGATGATCTCGGTGCCGAGATTCGAGGTCATCACCACCACCGTGTTGCGGAAGTCCACGGTGCGCCCGTGGCCGTCGGTAAGGCGGCCGTCGTCGAGAACCTGGAGAAGGAGGTTGAACACGCTGTGGTGCGCCTTCTCGATCTCGTCGAGCAGGACCACCGCGTACGGCCGGCGGCGCACGGTCTCCGTGAGGTGACCCCCCTCCTCGTAACCCACGTAGCCCGGCGGCGCGCCGATGAGCCGTGCGATGGAATGGCTCTCCATGAACTCCGACATGTCGACCCGCACCAGCGCCTCTTCGGTGTCGAACAGGAACTCGGCGAGCGCCTTGCAGAGCTCGGTCTTGCCGACCCCGGTGGGGCCGAGGAAGAGAAACGAGCCGTTGGGGCGATCCACGTCGGAGAGCCCCGCGCGCGACCGGCGGACGGTGTCCGAGACGGCCCGGATCGCCTCGTCCTGGCCGATCACGCGGGACGCGAGGGTGGACTCCATGTGCAGCAGCCGCTCGCGCTCTCCCTCGACGAGCCGCGCCATCGGAACCCCGGTCCACTTCGAGACCACCTCGGCCACCTCGTCCTCGGTCACCGAGTTGCGCAGCAGCTTCGTCGCCACCGACGTCTCCCCCTCCGCAAGCCGTTTCTCGAGCTCCGGGATCCGCCCGTACTGGATCTCCGCCATCCGCGCGAGATCGCCCGCGCGCCGGGCCGTCTCGAGCTCCAGGCGCGCCCGCTCGAGCCGCTCCTTGGCATTCTGCGAACCGTGCAGCAAGGCCTTCTCCGCGCGCCACACCTCCTCGAGGTCGGCGTACTCGCGCTCGAGCTCCGCGATGGACTCCTCGATCCGCCCGAGACGTTCGCCGGACGCCTGGTCGCTTTCCTTGGCGAGGGCCTCGCGCTCGATCTTGAGCTGGATGAGCCGGCGGCCTCGCCGATCCATCTCCTCCGGCATCGAATCGATCTCCATGCGGATGCGGCTCGCCGCCTCGTCGATGAGGTCGATCGCCTTGTCGGGGAGCTGCCGGCCGGTGATGTACCGGTGCGAGAGGGTCGCGGCGGCGACGAGGGCGGGATCGGTGATGTCCACCCCGTGGTGGACCTCGTAGCGTTCCTTGAGGCCGCGCAGGATCGCAACTGTGTCCTCGACCCCCGGCTCGTCCACGAGCACGGTCTGGAAACGGCGTTCGAGGGCCGCGTCCTTCTCCACGTGCTGTCGGTACTCGTCCAGGGTGGTGGCCCCGATGCAGTGCAGCTCGCCGCGCGCGAGCGAGGGTTTGAGCATGTTCCCGGCATCCATCGAGCCCTCCGCCCGGCCGGCTCCGACCATGGTGTGGAGCTCGTCGATGAAGAGCACGACCCGACCTTGCTGCTTCGCCAAATCGTTCAGCAGCGCCTTCATGCGCTCCTCGAATTCGCCGCGGAACTTCGTGCCCGCGATCATCGAGCCCATGTCGAGCGAAAGGACGCGGCGGCCCTTGAGCCCCTCGGGCACCTCGCCGTCCACGATCCGCTGCGCGAGCCCTTCGACGATCGCGGTCTTGCCGACCCCCGGCTCGCCGATGAGCACGGGGTTGTTCTTGGTCCGGCGCTGGAGGACCTGGATGGTGCGCCGGATCTCGTCGTCGCGCCCGATGACCGGATCGAGCTTGCCCTGTTCGGCCCGTTCGGTGAGGTCGATGGTGAACTTCTCGAGGGCCTGGCGATGTTCCTCCGCGTCGGGGTCCTCCACCGCCTGCCCGCCCCGGACGGCCTCGATGGCCCGGGCGAGCGCGTCCTCCCGGGCGCCGCACTGCGCGAGGAGCCGCCCGACCGGACCGCCGTCGCGCACCGCCGCGAGGACCACCAGCTCGCTGGAGATGTAGCGGTCCTCCCGTTCCTGGGCGAGCTTGTCCGCCACGTTGAGCAGGCGCACGAGGTCGCGACCGAGGTGCACGTCGCCGGCGGTGCCGGTGACCGGTGCGATCCGCTCGATGAGAACCCCCAGCCCCGTCCGAAGCTGATCGACGTTCACGTCCGCCTGGCCGAGCAGCGGCCGCACGCCGCCGCCCTGCTGATCGAGCAGCGCCATGAGCAGGTGGGCGGGCTCGATGAACTGGTGGTCGCGGCCCACCGCGAGGCTCTGGGCATCGGCGAGGGCGAGCTGGAGCCGGGTCGTCAGCTTTTGCGGTGACATCGAATCCTCCGTTCGTTTCCGCGAGCGGGAATTGAGGATGGGATTGAAATGCGGCCACCGCGGGGCGCTTTCAACCGCGGGCCGCGTGCTACGATCTTCCCGAGAGCACCATCACCTGACGAGGCTGCGCCTCGGACCGACGGGACATGTTCGAAGCCGGCCAGCTACCTCCGACCCCCGGCGCGCGCTGCCGGCCCTGGCCTCGCGCTTCACGTTCAGGAAGCCGCTTCGCGACATCGACTCGCGTCTCGGCAGGCCGGCGCGTCAGAGATTCCGGAACGAGATGACGGTCCTCGTCACCGGGGCGGCGGGATTTATCGGGTCCATCCTCTGCCGCCGGATCGCCGCACGCGGTGATGCGGTCATCGGCATCGACAATCTCAGCGACTACTACGACGTCGGCCTGAAGAAGGCCCGGCTCGCCCGGCTCGACGACGTTCCCGGCTTCACCTTCGAGAAGCTCGACATATCCGACCGCGACGCCATGCCCGCGTTCTTTGCGCGGACACGCCCGCGGCGGGTCGTCCACCTCGCGGCCCAGGCCGGAGTCCGTCATTCGATCCGGGATCCTCACGCCTACGCGGACGCAAACCTCCTCGGCTTTCTCAACGTGCTCGAGGGATGCCGGCACGGGGGCGTCGAGCACCTCGTGTTCGCATCGACGAGCTCGGTGTACGGGGCGAACCGAAAGCTCCCATTCTCCGTCCACGACAGCACCGAGCACCCGCTCTCCCTGTACGCGGCGTCGAAGAAGGCGAACGAGATGATGGCCCACTCCTACAGCCACATCCACGGGCTGCCGGCGACGGGGTTGCGCTTCTTCACCGTGTACGGTCCGTGGGGGCGGCCCGACATGGCCCTCTTCCGGTTCACCCGCAACATCCTTGCCGGCGAGCCCATCGAGGTCTTCAACCACGGCCGTCACCGCCGCGACTTCACCTACATCGACGA
>JAJECB010000032.1 GCA_022822245.1 Gammaproteobacteria bacterium | reverse complement strand
CGCTGACCTGATTCGGATGAACCTGGTGTTTCGCCGCGATCGCCTGAACCGGCTGCTCCCCCCGTAGCGCTTCGAGAGCCACTCGCTTCTTGAACGCTGCCGTGAATCGACGCCGTCTCGTCGCCATACCCTTGCCCTCCTCCAGGCTCTGAGTACACCTTAGCGACCTGTCCAAATTTCCGGGACCACCTCAAAGGATCGATACGACGGGCTCCCAATTATCGGTCAATACTGAATTTTCGGTACGTGAAGCGCTGTTCGAGAAGATAGCGGTTGTAATCGCGTTCCCGATTACTGTGAATATCAGAGCCTGTACGACGCGATCAAATGCGGTAGGCTTTGGGTGCGAGGTCAGAGAATAGAAGATTGCCGCGGCCACGAAGCCCGGAAGAAGAAAGGTTAGCACACCGATCACTTCGCCGGATGCCCAATTCATGATCGCAATACCTCACGACTCACCAAATTATACGCACCAGACCCTGCCGCCCAAGTCGACGGCGAACTATCCCATACGAAGAATGATTCGGACGACATGGTGCTTCCAATCACCTTCAAGCGTTTCGACGTCGGCCAATTCTATACGCCTCGATGCCTCAACGGAATGGCCATTCGCCCGATATGCGAAAGTCGTGGAGAGGTCAAGCGTTGCGCGGTGCCGGTGCGCGCGGCTCGAACACCAGCTCGGGGATGACGACCTCCCAGGTGTCGCACTTGAGGTCGTCCTGGTAACGAGGGTCCGACGCTTCCCGGCTCCAAGTGACGACTGCGACGACGGTGGCCGACGTACATCGCATCCCGGCCGGGGGCATGAACTTTCCTCCGAGGCGGCCCACGATCGTCCCGGAACCGTCGAGCAGATCTCGGCGCCCTTGCCGGTCCTCGCGCAACTCCAGCGGGTCGCCCGTGGAAAGGGCGGCGATGGCGCGATGCACCGGATGCCGGGGTTGGCGGCGTCCCGCGAAGCCCAGGTTGACCTCGTCCAGACCGGGCCGCCGGTAGACCCGAGCAAGCTCCGGGATCCGGGACGAAGTGACGGCCGGGTCGCGATACAACACCGGGCCGCCCTCCGGGAAAGTAGCCGGAAGCGGATGGGTGCGCCCGCCGTAGGCAGGGGCTTCGGGCTCCCTGACGAAGTTAGGCGACGGGGCGTGCTGTGATCTTCCGAAGCGCACGAGGGAGAGGGTCTGACGGGCGCGGGTCATGGCCACGTAGTAGAGGCGGCGGGGCGCGTCGGCGTCTTCCTCCCGGCTGCGGCGTTCCCAGCCCCCGTCGAGCACCGCCACGTGATCGAATTCGAGCCCCTTCGCGCGGTGCGCGGTGAGGAGCATCAGTCCGCGTGGGCGGCGGCGGACGTCCCGTCCCCACTCCGCGAGCCACTCGACGAAGTGGCCCACCGGCACTTCCGCGTCCTCGCCGGTTTCGAGGGCATGTTCGTTCAACGCTTCCCGCAGCAAATCGATCCAGGGTCCGGGAGGATGGGTGTCCACCCACGTACGCAGATTCGCGCCGCTGATCAGCGGGGTCTCAACTCCGCGCAGCCACTTGACCATTTCCCGGACTTCCCGAAGGTGCCAGAAACGCGGAATCTCTTCGTCCCCCATCTGTACCGGGATGGCGCTGACTTCGCAGAAGGCGCGTACCGGCTCGAGGTACTTCCATTCGCGGGCGATTACCGCACACCTGGACCAGTCCCAGCCGTCGCTGGCGTGGGTGGAGAGACGCTGGAGCTCCGTCATCGCCACCCGTGCCTGCGTGATCGGGTCGGACCGGGTTGGCAGGATCTGCACCCGGCCCTTGGCCACCGGATCGAATTCCTGCCACGCACCGCCCAGCGGGTCCTTTGCGCGGGTCCGATCGACTCGGATGGGATGCTTGCCCTTCATTCGGTCGTGTGCGGGCTCGATCACCGTATTGGCCGCCTCGACGATGTGTCCGGTGGAGCGATAGTTCTCGACAAGGTAGGCGGGCTTCGGCCCGTAGTCCGCCTCGAAGCGGCGGATGAACTCCACCGAGGCGCCGCTGAAGGCGTAGATGTTCTGGTCGTCGTCGCCGACCGCGAACAGGGTGAGTTTGCGGTCCGCCTCCTCCTGGGTACGTCCGGCGAGGGCCGATATCAGTTCGTACTGATCCGCGTTGATGTCCTGATACTCGTCCACCAGAATCCAGCGGAAGCCGGTGAGGAGGCGGTCGCGTTGCTCGTCGGCTTCTTCCGGAAGCAGCCCCTCGCCACGCAAGAGGGCCGTCGCTTCCCGCATCACCTCTTGGAACATTTCGCCGTCGGGCCGCTCGGCGCGTTGGCTGAAGCTCGCTCCGGCGAGCCGCATCGCGAGGCCGTGGCAGGTGAGCACGGTCACCCCGCGGGCGTCGTCGCCAATGAGGTCGCGGAGGCGGCGCCGGATCTCCACCGCCGCGTGCCGGTTGTAGGCGAGGGCGACGATCCCCCGGGGGTTTTCGCGTCTCGCCCGCACCAGGTAGGCGATGCGGTGCACGAGCACCCGCGTCTTGCCGGAACCCGGGCCGGCGAGAACCAGCACGTTCGTCTGCTCGCGGTCATCCGCGACGATGCGTTGTTGGACGGGGTTCTTCAGGCTCTCGACGATGGCCCGCCAGGACTCGG
>JAJECB010000396.1 GCA_022822245.1 Gammaproteobacteria bacterium | reverse complement strand
GGCGCATTCACGCTTGGGTCCATCGGTACGACGAGAGATTCCCTGCCGGTTTTCCTCACACGCGGCGGTGTCCGCTATTCCTCGACGACCCGCGGTCTTTCGTCGCCTTCACACGCGGGAGAGGGCGAAGATCAGCGTCCGAGAACCTCGACTGTCCGGGACGACCGGCCGCCGCTTTGCCGCAGTACCATTTATTGGTACAGTGCGCGCCAAAGGAGCGTTCCCATGCCGCGCAACACATCGGTCTCGCTAGGCGATCACTTCACGGGCTTCATCGGCGAGCGCGTCGCGTCCGGCCGCTACAACTCCGCAAGCGACGTGGTGCGTGCCGGGTTGCGGCTGCTGGAAGAGCACGAGGCCAAGGTGGAAGCGCTACGCGACGCGCTGGTCGAGGGCGAACGGTCCGGCCCCGCTGCTCGGTTCGATTTCGACGCGTTCATCGCCCGCAAGAAATCCGCCTGAGCGCCATGGCGGGCCATGCCCTGTCTCCGGCGGCCCGGGCCGACATCGAAGAGATCTGGGATTACACGGTCCGGCATTGGGGCGAGGCGCAGGCCGAGCGCTACACGCGGAACATCCGAGACGCCTGCGAGGCGCTGGGCGACGGCACCCTGTCCGGCCGGTCAGCCGAAGACATCCGGGCCGGATACCGCAAGGCCGCCGTCGGCTCGCATGTGATGTTCTATCGGGTACGCGCGGACGTGGTGGAGATCGTCCGCATCCTGCACCGGAGCATGGACGTGGGCCGCCACATCTAGCCTCGGTTCGCCGTGCCCGGAGCGTACCAAGAAGTGCAAGCCACGAACGGTCCGCGCTGGAACGCGTGCCGCAAAGCACGATCGGAATGCGCATGACGGGAGAACCTCGATGACCGCGACAAGGCGCGACGCGACGCGCCAGATGAAGCTCGTCGCCTTCCTCCAGGCGTCGAACTGCTCGAACTACCCCGCATCCTGGCGCCATCCGCACACCGCGCGGGACTTCCTCACCCCCGAGTACTTCCAGCGCATCGCCCGCACCCTGGAGGCGGGGAAGTTCCACCTCGCCTTCTTCGACGACCGCCTCGCGATGCCCGACCGCTATGGGGACGACATGGCGGAGGCGCTCCGGCAGGGGATCCGGGTGGTCAAGATGGACCTCATCCCCCTCATGACCGCGATGGGGCTCGCGACGAGCCGGATCGGCCTCGGCGGCACCTACTCGACAACCTACTTCGAGCCCTTTCACGTCGCGCGGGTCTTCTCCACCCTCGACCACATGACCGGGGGGAGGGCGGCCTGGAACGTGGTCACCTCGCTCAACGACTCGGAGGCCGCGAACTTCGGGCGCACCGAGCACCCGCCCCACGACCGCCGCTACGACCGCGCCGACGAGTTCATGGAGGTGGTCCTCGGCAACTGGGACGCATGGGAGGACGGATCCGTGCTCTACGACCGGGACGGCCTCGGCTTCGCCGATCCGGCGAGGGTGCATCGTCTCGACTACGAGGGGGAGTGGTTCCGGACCCGCGGCACCTTCACCGTGCCGTGGACCCCGCAGGGGCGGCCGGTGATCATCCAGGCCGGGCAGAGCGGGCGCGGGCGCGAGTTCGCGGCGCGCTGGGGGGAGATCCTCTTCGTCATCTACCCGAGCCTGGAGTTCGGTCGTCCCGTATACCGCGACATGAAGGCCGAGATCGCGGCCGCCGGAAGGGACCCCGACCAGGTCACGATCTGCCCCGCCGTCTACTGCGTCACCGGCGAGACCCGCGCCATCGCCGAGGACAAGGCGGCGTTCATCGAGGGGCTCGCGACGCCGCTCGACACCCTCGTGCTCCTCGCCGAGGTCCTCAACTTCGACTTCGCGGCCCACCCCCTCGACGAGCCGCTGACCGCCGGCGACCTCGAGTCGATGACCGGGCTCCAGGCGATCCGCGACCGGGTCGTGGCGCAGGCGGGGGAGCACCCGACCCCCCGCGACTTCGTGAACGTGAGCCGTCGCGGGACGGTGCGCGAGATGCCGCTCTTCGTCGGCACCCCGAGCGAGGTGGCGGACGGGCTCCAGGAGTGGTTCGAGGAGGCGTGCGACGGGTTCGTCGTCGCCGCGACCCACATCCCGGGCGCCTACGAGGACTTCGTGCGGCTCGTGGTGCCCGAGCTCCAGCGCCGCGGCATCTTCCACCGCGACTACGCGGGCCCGACCCTCCGCGAGAACCTCGGCCTCCCCTTCCCCACCCGCGGCGACTGGAAGCGCGGCTGACGGGCTCAGGCGGCGGCGAGGACCGCGGCGCGGGTTGCCGCGTACTCCGACTCGTCCTGGGAGGCGGCCCAGATGACCGCGGTGTCGAGGCCGGCCTTCGCGTACTCGGCGAGACGCGAGTGGACCTCGCTCGCGGTGCCGACGAGACCGAGCCGGCGGACGAAGTCGTCGGAGAGGGCGGCGTTCGTCTTCTCGCGGTCGCGCTCGGCGAACCCCGCCTGGATCTGCTCCGCCTCGCGCGGGCGCCCGAGCCAGGCGAGAAAGCTCGCGTACACCCCGGTCGAGTAGTAGCCGAGGGCGACGCGGCGCATCGCCTGGGTCCCCGCCGCGGCGTCGTCGGTGACGAAGGTGTTGAGGAGGGACACGATCTCGAGGTCCTCGACCCGCCGCCCCGAGCGTTTCGCACCCGTGTCCACGTGCTCGAGGACCCGCGGCAGGAGTTCCGCGGGGGTGAGGTTGAGGACCACCCCATCCCCGATCTCGCCCGCGAGCTCCAGCATCCCGGGCCGGAGGGCCGCGATATGGATCGGCATCCCGCCCTCGAGGCGCGAGGTGAGCCGGAACCCGTGGGAGCGGACCGTCTCCCCGTCGTACGCGGTGCGCTCGCCGGTGGACAAGTGGCGCAAGAGCGCCACCCTCTCGCG
>JAJECB010000280.1 GCA_022822245.1 Gammaproteobacteria bacterium | reverse complement strand
GACGTAGCGCCCGTCCGGCGAGAAGTCCGGCGACTCCGGCGCGTCGACCATCTCGAGGTCGATCAGCTCCTCGGTCTCGCGGGTCACCACGTTCTGCAGCATCAGCGACCGGTACTTCCCCTTGCGGACGAAGTACGCGAGGCGGTCGTCGACCGGCGACCAGGACATCCACGGCACCGCGTTCCACCGCGCGCCGGGCAACTGAATCGACTCGTAGCCGAGGTCCTGGTTGAAGCCCGCGGTCAGGTTGGACACCACCTCGCCGTCCTCGGTCGACAGCAGGATGATGTCGATCTCGCGGTCCTTGCGGTTGACGGCGTAGGCGGCGAGGAGATCGCCGGACGGCGACGGCTCGATCGAGTAGACGGCCAGGTATCGCGTCTCGAAGGGATCGGGGGCCAGGTCGCGGCCGTAGTCGTCGGGCCGCTCCTTGTCGCGGAAGGCCTGGAACCGGCGCCGGATGTAGGACGAGTACTCGACGTCGAACTCCTCGGCGGGGATGTTGAAGGCGTCCTCGTAGACGTCGCTCTCGCCGCCGATCACCGACTTGCGCAGCGAGAACAGGAACTCGCGGACCCCGGCCATGCCCCAGCGGTCCTCGATGAACTCGAAGGCGGCGTGGCCGAGGTTGTAGACGAGCCGGGGGCTCGCGTTGAGGCCGTAGCCCTGGTAGGTGCTCATCTCGGGCAGGGTGTCCGAGAGGGCGGCGTCGCGGACCGTCATCAGGTCGAGGGGCCGCCACACGCCGGCCAGGAAGTCGGCGAGCCCCTCGTCGACCCACAGCGGGATGCCGCGCCGGATGACCGAGCGCGGGATGATGTCGAACGCGAACTGGTGGGTCAGCTCGTGGGCGATCAGCCGGTAGAGCTGGTCGGGCGGCTCGTCGATGGGCAGCACGATGCGTTGCCGGAACGGCTCGGCGAAGGCGGCGACCCCGTCCGACACCGCGCCGGGGATGATGTTCTGCTGCTCGAACTCGCTGTGCGTCTTGAAGATGACGAGGGGGACGAGGTTGGCGAGGTCGTGGGTGAGATCGGCGCTGATCTGGGCGTACGCGCTCTCCGCGTAGCTGGCGATGCGCTCGAGGTGCTCCTCGACCTCGGGGTAGTAGAAGATCTCGAAGTGCTCGGTCGTGTAGATGTGCCACTGGAAGTCGTCGTACTTGACCCGGTTCTTGCCGTAGTACGGGAAGAACTGGGTGGCGGCCTGGGCCATCGCGTCGGCGGCGGTCCAGCCGAGGGCGAGCGCGGCGATCAGGCCGGTACGGACGACGCGGTTCCGGAGGGCGCGCCCGCGGGGGGAGCAACTCATGGTTCACCTCGTGAGGGGCCAGCGGCGTGCGGCGGGAGCTGGCGGAGAGTCTGTCTCACCTTGATTGTAGCGGCCGCGGCGGTCGCGACGCCGGCGGCCGCGGGCCGCGGTTCCTTCCGTCGGTACCCATCTTAGCAAGAACCGCGCCCGGTCGGCGCGGACCCCGGGGGGGGGTGACGGCCCGGGGTCTCCGCGGGTCCCGGCGACGCGCCGGTCGCCTGCGGCAGGTCCTGCGCCGGGGGTCGGGAATGGCGGCGCTGCCCCTCGTCCCCGCGTCGGCCGTCGTGATCGCGCGGCGGAGGACGGCCTCGCGGGCCGCCCGCGGCCGATCCGCGCCGCGCGGGAGTGTCGCGCCGAGCTGAACTCCCGACGCCGCCGGAAGGGCCGTGCCGACGCTTGCCGGCCGGCGGCCGGTGTCCCCCGCGGGAGAGAGATCGACCACCGGAGAGGACATGGACAAGTCCGCCCGCGTGTGCGACGCTATTGCAGGAGGCGGTGCCGATTCGGCGGAGCCCGGCGCCGGCCGACGAGAGGAGCGAGCCATGACCTTGCGTTGGATGGTCGCGGGTGCGGGTGCGTTGGCCTTGGCGATGTCCACGTTGCCGGCCGGCCTCGTGTCGTCCCATGCGCACCCGCACGGCGGCGGCAGTGCCGGGGCGCTCGGCGGCGAGGCGGTCGCCGCCTGCGACGCCGGGGCCAAGCCGGCCAGCTACGATTTCGTGCTGCAGGACCACGAGGGGCGGGACGTCGACTTCGAGTCGTTGCGCGGCAAGGTCGTTCTGCTGAACTTCTGGGCCACGTGGTGCGGTCCCTGCAAGATCGAGGTCCCCTGGTTCGTCGAGTTCGCCGAGGAGTACGCCGACGAGGGGCTGGTCGTGCTCGGCCTGTCGGTGGACGACACCGTCGACAAGATCCGGGAGTTTGCGGACGACTTCGACGTGAACTACCCGATGCTGGTGGGCCTCGGCCGCGAGGACTTCCAGGAGGCCTACGGGCCGATCTGGGGCGTGCCGATGACCTTCTTCATCGATCGCGAGGGCACGGTGTGCCGCACGCATGCCGGCATCGCGACCAAGGACGAGTTCGAGCAGGACATCCGGGATCTGCTGTAGGAGTCGGCGCCGTGGAACGGTGCGGACTCCTGTCGGGCAGGTTGGGCGCCAATCGGAGCCGCCGGCGACGATTGGCGGGCGAGGAGTCGGCGCCGTGGAACGGTGCGGACTCCTGTCGGGCAGGTTGGGCGGTGAGCGGAGCCGCCGGCGACGATTGGCGGGCCGGGAGTCCGCGCTCTGATGTATGATTCGGATGAGGGGTGCCGATGCTGAAAGGGTTCGTCCACGCGGAGCTGGCCTGCGGCTGTCGACTCGCATTTCGCGAAGGGGTGGAGGGCAGCCCGGTCACCGTGGTCGTCGACCGCAAGGCGCCCGGCTGTGTCCTCTCCCTGCACGTGCAGGGGTTGCCCGTCTACGACTACCGGGAAGCGTTGCGACCCTCGACCCGCATCAGCCCCGTGGAGGAAGAGGGCTACGAAGAGGAAGGGTGACGGCCGGGGCGTTCCCACATGACCACGCTGCTGTCGTCGGAGTTCGACGTGGTCTGCCCGTGCTGCGGGGCCGTGCAGACCGTCGACGCGCGGCTGAAGCGGGTCGTGGCCCATCGCGAGCCCGAGCACGAGGACAAGCCCGAGCTCGACCAGGCGCAGCGGATTCTCGCCGAGGAGGCGGCCCGGCGCGAGGCCCTCTTCCGGCAGTCGGTGACCGACGAGCGGACCCGCGGCGACGTCCTCTCCAAGCGCTTCGACGAGGCCCTCGAGCGGGCCCGCCACGAGCCCGTCACGCGTCCCGAGCGCGACTTCGACCTCGACTGAAGTGCATCACGGCGTCTGCCGTGCCCCCCTTGCCGCCCACGAGCGCAGACGACCGTCACGGGTAGACTTCCCCCGAT
>JAJECB010000506.1 GCA_022822245.1 Gammaproteobacteria bacterium | reverse complement strand
ATGGGTCTTCGCCCGGAAGCTGCACGGTGACGTTGATTCCGCCGACCGCGCCGTCGCGGGCGATGAGGCGCGCCGCGAGGCGCGGCTCGGCGAGGGCGATGGCACGGATCCGGGACCGCTCGCCGGCATCGCCGCGCGCCGCCTCGTCCACGAGATCGCGAACCAGGATGTCGTCGCCGTCGGCCGTGGTGTGCGGGAAGTTGGTGACGGAGTCGACGCGGGTCGCGTACGGGATCTGCCAGGACCGTTCGGTGAGCCAGGCGGTGGCCTCGAGGGCGAGGGCCGATGTGGCGTCGCGGTCCTCCGGCACGACGGCGAAGAAGACGTTGCTGCCCTGCGCGTAGGTGTCCTCCATCGCCTCGAGAGCGAGGAGCTGTGGATTGTCCTTGGAGAAGTAGGCGCGGTGGTCGGCCGAGAACTCGAGAAACGCCGTCCCGCTCGTCGCGACCGTGACGAGGACCAGGGTGACGGCGATGACCGGCCACCGTGCCGCGATGACCCAGCCGCCGAGTGGTGATTCCAGCGCGTCCACGGGCGGTGTTTCGGTGCTCAGGCCGGCAGGGGGCGACCGTCCGCCCGGACCGACCCGACGAGCGACGACGCGGCGAGCCCGAGGCCCGCGTTCGGGCCGAGGCGCCGCCGCTCCGCGGTCTCACGTCCGCGAAGCTCGACTTCCTGCCCAGCGACGAGCTGCAATGCGGACGACGCGTCCGGCGCCGCCAATCCTATTGCGGACCTCGCCGCCGGCGCGGGCTATGCGCGTGCGCGGTGGCGGGCGCCGGGCGGGGGCGGGGTCTCGGGCGGGCCGGCGAAGCACTGGGCGTTCGCCATCCACTCCGCGGCGACCGGCCCGGTGACGCGAAGGCCGGTGTCGGCGACGTTCCGGGTCTGGGCGACGACCTGGGCGAAGGCGACGGCCGGGCCTTCGATGCGGTTCTTGCCGTCGTCCTCACCGTACTCCCAGACCGCGCCGGAGGGAGCGATGAGCGTGAGGTGCGGCATCGGCCCCGGCGCCTCGCGCTCGCGCACCGCCCACGTCCAGCCGTACGTGTTGACCCCGAGCACGACGACGTTCCGGATCCGGTCGCGCTCCTCGCGTTCGACGCCGAAGAGGTCGAAGATCGCCTGCCCGTGCGACCAGGTCTCCATCAGGCGCGCGGTGATCGACGAGCGCGCGGACATGTCCGGGCCGACCCAGGGGACCCGCTGGCGGGGGTCGACCGCCGCCCAGCGCTCCGCCATCGGGTGGTAGAAGCCGCGCCAGTCGTC
Organism: Gammaproteobacteria bacterium; assembly: GCA_022822245.1. The sequence continues at coordinate 7,243 of JAJECB010000506.1, read as the reverse complement.
GAGGAGCGCCTGGCCTCCGAGGCCGCCCACCATGGCCGCCTCTGCCGCCCCGCGGCCGACTGCAGCCTGCTTCTCGCGGAACCGTCGCCGCAGGTCCTGGAAGCCGTCCGGATCGGTGAGGGTGAGGTCCGCCGCCCGGTTCCAGTGGTGGAGATGGCGGATGATGTCGTTCGCGGTCCAGTCCTTGAACAGGGTCGGGTGGTTCCACTCCGCCTCGGACCTGCCTTCCAGCACCGTCGCGAGGGCGTCGCTCTCGTCCCGGAAGTCCGCTGCCTGCTGCATCGTCATTCGTCGCTCCTGTCGTCTCGTCAGCGTACCGCCCCGAAGGTGAGGCCGCGCAGGAGGTTCCGCTGGAAGAACCATAGCAGCACCACCGGCGGAAGGGTGGCGAGGGTCGCCGCGGCGGTGATGTACCCCCACAGAATCTGCTTCTCGGTAATGAACTTGGAGATGCCGACGGGGAGGGTCACCGCGACCCGGCGGGTGAAGATGTTTGCGAGCAGGAACTCGTTCCAGGCGAGGATGAAGCAGAAGACCGCGGTCGCGACCAGCCCCGGTTTGATGAGGGGCAGGATCATCCGCCGGATGACGGCGAGGTTGCCGCAGCCGTCGAGCATGGCGCTCTCGTCGATCTCGCGCGGGATCTCGTCGATGAACGACTTCAGCATCCATACCGCGAACGGCATGTTGAGGATGATGTAGAGCACCGGAAGGATGACGTAGGTGTCGATGAGCCGGAACTTCGCCGCGAGGACGAAGAGCGGGATCGCGCCGACGATGGGCGGGATCATGCGGATGCTGAGGAACCAGAAGAGGAGGTCCTTTCCGCCCGTCCCGTACCGCGACATGCTGAACGCAGCGGGGAGCGCGAGAGCGAGGGTGACCACCGCGTTCGCCGTCGAGGCGATGAGCGAGTTCACCGTCTGGCGGAGGAACTCGGTGTCGAGGAGGACTTTCAGGTAGTTCGCGACCGTCGGGTCGAAGAGCCACTTGGGCGGGATCGCGAACGCGTCGACCTGGGTCTTCAGCGACGTCGCGATGATCCAGTAGAACGGAAACAGGAAGAAGAAAAGGAACGCGACGAGGACGGCGAGCCGCCAGGCGAGTCCGAGCGTCGTGAGCCGGCCGTGCATCACGCGGGCTCGCGGCGCGACATCAACCGGATGAGGGCAAGCGCGAGCACGGTTGCGACCGCGATCATGATGACCGAGAGCGCCGCCGCGTAGCCGAGCAGGTTCTCGAAGAAGCCCTTGCGCCAGATATTGTAGGCGAGCACGTTGGTCGCGTTGCCGGGTCCTCCCCGGGTCAGGATGTAGACGATGTCGAAGAGCTTGAACGCGTCGAGGACCCGAAAGAGGAGCGCGACGGTGAAGACCGGCGCGATGAGGGGAAAGGTCACGTACCGGAAGGTCTGAAAGCCGGTCGCGCCGTCGATGACCGCCGCCTCGTGGGGCTCCCGGGGGAGCGACATGAGCCCCGCGTGGAGGATGAGGAACGTGAACGGCGTCCATTGCCAGACGTCCACCAGCACGAGCGACAGCAGGGCGTTGGTCTGGTCGCCGAGCCAGTTGACGCCCTCGAGCCCGATGCTCCGGAGCAGGTGGTTCACGATCCCGAGGTCGTAGCCGAGCATGAACTTCCAGATGAGACCGACCACCACCGGGGACACGAAGATGGGGATCATGAAGGGCAGGCGGAACCAGGCGAACACCCGGTACCGCGTGTCGAGCAGCAGGGCGAGGAAGAGGCCGAGGGCGAGCTGGATTCCGACGCTCAAGCCCATGTAGAGGGAGGTGACCCAGATCGAGTTCCAGAACTCGGCGTCGCGGAAAATGTAGGCGTAGGTGTCGGTGCCGAGGAAGATGCGGGGAAGGGTGGGGAGGATCGGCCACTTGTGGAGGCTGATCCACACCATGTAGACGAACGGGTAGATGGTGAGCAGGAACAGCACCAGGAAGGCCGGCGCAACGAGAAGGAGCGGATACGGCCGGCGCCGTATCCGCTCCGGTATCGAGGGGCTGCCCGCCCCGGAGGGCTGCCCGGCTGCCTCACCCAACGTTCGTCACTGCGCTATCTCGTCGTCCGCAGCGGGCGGGCGGGTGAGGCATGGCCGGGCTTGCCTCGATCTACGGGCGGGCGGCGGTCGTCGAGGGGGAGTACCCGGCGCGCTCGGCCTGGTCGAAGGCCTGGCCGGCGGTCTCGTTCAGCCCCTCCATCGCATCCTGCCCGAGCAGGATCTTGTTGAGGCCGACGCCGATGGTGCGCTGGAGCTCCGCCCACGAGCGGTCCATGCCGCGCGCCGCGTAGCCCTTGAGCACGTCCATGAGCAGCGGGTAGTAGGGGAACGCCTCCACGACCTTCGGGTCGTTGGCGACCGAGTGGCGGGCGACCGAGCCCCCGGCGAGGGCGAGATCGACGCCGCGCTCGCGGCCCGCGATCCACGCGAGGAGCTGGAACGCCGCTTCCTTGTTCGCGGACTGCGACGAGACCCCCATCTGCCAGCCGCCGAGGCCGCTGAACCGGCCGGCGGGTCCACCCGGGGTGCCGTCGAACGCGACCGACGCGTGGATCTGCGAGGAGCCCGGGTCCAGCAGGACCGGGAGATACGCGTTCCAGTTGAGCCCGTAGGCGGCGAGGCCCTGCGCCATGTGCGCGTTCACCCGGTCGTAGTCCATGTCGAGGACGTCGGCGGGCATGTACTCGGTGAGCTCCTGGAGAATCGCGATGGCCTCCTGGCCGGGCGCGTTCTGGAACTCGGGGTAGAGGTTGCCGTCGTACCAGGGGATCGGGATGGTTCCGCCGTACGCCGCGATCATCGGGAGGAAGGTCGCCACCATCGGGTCGTCGACCGCGAGCGGGAAGACGACGGGCTGCATGTCCGGGAACTTCTCCTTCAGCACCTTCGCGTTGTCGAGGAGCTCGGCCCACGTCTCGGGCGGCTTCGCCTTGCCGTCGGCGTCGACGATCCCCGCCTGCTCGTAGAGGTCGGTGCGGTACTGCGCGAGGTAGACGTCGAACTTGTAGGGCACCGACCAGAGGCCGTCCGGGTTCGGGGACGCGCTCCCCCGGTAGCGTCCGTAGACCTCGAGCACCGCTTCGGGAATGTCATCGAGGTCGAAGCGCGGATCGGCGAGGTCGGCCATCGCGAACCAGCCGTTCAGGTCCTCGACGAGCCCGCCCTCGACGTAGTGCCCGGTCCAGATGTACGGCCAGGTGAGGATGTCGTAGGTGCCGCCGCCCGCCGCCGCGTCCGCGAGGTGCTTCGAAAGGAGGTCGGTCCAGGACTCGTCGATCACCTCGACCTCGGCTCCGGTGAGCTCGGCGAACTTCGCGGAGATGGCCTTGACCGCGTCGGTGGTCGGGCCGGTGTGGGACGAAAGGGTGAGCTTGACCCCGTCCCAGCGTCGCAGCCAGTCGGACCCTTCGACCATGTCCGCGGCGCTCGCCGCGATGGGCGCGGCCGCGAGCGCGAGTCCGGCCGCGGCCCCGAGGAGCCGGGTTCGAAGCGAGTTCAGTTTCACGCGATGGCGCATGTCCTCTTCTCCTTGTGTCAGCGGTGGGTGGAAAGGGATCGTTCGGAGGATCGCGGCCGTGCCTCGTCCCTGGGCGTCAGTCCGCCGCGGCCCTGGCCGCGGTTCGGGCGGAGGCACGTTCCTCGCTCACGTCGTCGGCGACGGTCATGAACACCTGTCCGGCCTCGCTCGTGCGGTGGCCGTAGGCCCGGATCATCTCGTCGGGCACCGTCTCGAGCGGCGTGTAGCCCGGGTGCTGGCTCGGCTTGTAGGGGTCGTTCACGCGCGCGTTGTAGCAGCAGATGAGGGTCCAGCGGGGGTCGGCCGAGCGGTTCTGGCCCGACGCGTGGAGGAGGTTGCAGTGAAAGAACGCCGCGTCTCCGGGCTGCATCTCCATCGCGACGCGCTCGTGCCGCTCCTTCGCGACCTCCACCCGCTCGGGGTCCGCGCCGAGCTGTCCGCCGATGACCAGATGCTCGACGCGCCCCATGCGGTGCGACCCCTTGAGCACCTGGAGGCAGCCATTCCCGGTGGTGGCGGGGTCGAGGGCGATGAAGACGCTCGCGAGGAGCGGATAGAGGCACCCGTTCTGGTACCAGTAGCCGTAGTCCTGGTGCCAGAGCCAGGCGCCGCCGACCTCCGGCTCCTTGAGCATGAGCTTCGAGTGGTAGTGGTAGACCTCATCGTCGAGGAGGCGCCTCATCGAGCCGACGACGCGTTCCGAACGGGCGACCATGCCGTAGACGTCGTCGCCCGGATGGTTCCAGAGGGTGATCCTGCTCAAGCCCCCGTCGTCGTCCGGCCAGCCCATCGCGTGGGCCGCGAGACGCCGGTCTTCCTTCGCCGTCTCGAGCACGAGGCCCGCTTCCTCCTCGTCGAGGAGCCCGCGGACCAGCACGTAGCCGTCGCGGTGGAAGTCGGCGACCGACGTGTCGTCCAGCCCGCGCGACCGCGCCGGTTTCGCCTCAGCCAATCCCGATGTCCTCCCGAGCAGGGTTGTTCCCGATGATGCTAGCACGCGTGTCTCACCGATCGGCGGCTGCGGTCGCCACCTGTCCGGGGCGGCCTCGTTCCGGAGGCGGGGGCTCGACAGCCGCCGGGCGGCCGTTCAACATGCCGCGCCGAACGAGTGGAAGGAGTGACGTGCATGCGGGTCGGTCTCGTCGCGAATCCCTTTTCCGCGAGGGACATCCGGAGGGTGATCGCCAACGCGGCGAGCCTCCAGGTGACGGACCGGGCCAACATCGTGCTCCGGGTGCTCGCCTGTCTCGGGGCCTGCGGGGTGTCGGAGGTGCTCGCGATGCCGGAGCGGGGCGGGATCCGCGCCCACGTGGACCGCGGGATCGAGCGCGCCCGCAACACCGGCGAGGAACGGTTCGCCCCCGTGCGGCATCTCGAGTTTCCGGTGACCGGCACGGTCGAGGACACGCGCCGGGCGGTCCGCGCGATGGTGGCGGAGGGCGTCGCGGCCATCGTGGTGCTGGGCGGCGACGGCACCCACCGCGCGGTGGCGATGGACTGCAGGCAGACCCCCATCGCCTGCGTCTCGACCGGCACCAACAACGCCTTCCCGGATCACCGCGAGCCGACGGTGACCGGGCTCGCCACCGGCCTCGCGGTGACCGGCCGGGTGCCGCCGGAAGTGGCCTACGCCTCGAACAAGCGCCTCCTCGTCACCATCAACGGGACGGAGCACCATCCGGCCCTCGTCGACGTCGCGCTGGTGGCGGAGCGGGTGGTGGGGGCGCGTGCCCTGTGGCGCCCCGAATCGCTCCGCGAGCTCTACGTGACGTTTGCCGATCCGAGCGTCATCGGGCTCTCCGCGATCGCCGGCTTCCTCGAACCGGTGGGGCGGCGGGAGCCGGAGGGGGCGATGGTCGAGATCGGGGCGCCGGGCAGGGATGACTCCCCGGCCGACGGCAACTCCGCAGTGCGCGTCGACGTACCCATCGCGCCCGGGTGGCTCCGCACGATCGACGTGCGGGGCTGGCGCCGGCTTCCGCCCGGTGCGGTACGGGTCCCCCGCCTTCGAGCCGGGATGATCGCCCTCGACGGAGAGCGCGAGGTGGGATTCGGCGAGGACGACGAGGTGCGCATCGTGCTCGAGCCCGACGCGGTGCGGACCGTGGACGTCGAGGCGTGCATGGACTACGCGGCCCGGCACGGGCTGTTTCGGGTAGACGGACACCGTGCTCCCGAGGCGGCGCTGCGGTCGCGCGTTTGATTCGCGGCGCGCGGGCGGCGGTCACGGGCGAGCACTTGACGGGCGGCGCGATCCCCAAAAGAATCGGGCCATCGTCGCCAACGGCCGGCGAGAGGCCGAACCCGCGCCCGCCGCCGGCATTTCTCGGAGGAATCGATACATGACCGACCAACCGTTCGCGCTCGGCCGCGACCAGCTTCTCGACGCCTACCGGACGATGAAGACCATCCGCGAGTTCGAGGAACGCCTGCACGCCGATGTGGCCCGCGGCGATATCCCCGGGTTCGTGCACCTGTATGCGGGCGAGGAGGCCGCCGCCACCGCCATCATGCTCCACCTCGGCGAAGAGGACCGCATCGCCTCCACCCACCGCGGGCACGGCCACTGCATCGCGAAGGGGGTGGACGTGAAGGAGATGATGGGCGAGATCCGGGGCAAGGCGACCGGCGCCTGCAAGGGCAAGGGCGGCTCCATGCACATCGCGGACCTCAGCAAGGGGATGATGGGCGCGAACGGGATCCTCGGGGCCGGCGCGCCCCTCGCCTGCGGCGCCGCCCTCGCGGCCAAGCGGCGGGGCGACGGCGGGGTCGCGATCAGCTTCGTCGGCGACGGCGCGTCGAACCAGGGCATGTTCCTCGAGAGCCTCAACCTCGCCGCGGTCTGGAACCTCCCCGTCGTCTTCGTGGTCGAGAACAACGGCTACGCCGAATCCACCGCGGTGGAGTGGGCGGTCGCCTGCGACAGCTACGTCGACCGCGCCTCCGGATTCGGGATGCCGGGAGTCACCGTGGACGGTACCGACTTCTTCGCCGTCCACGAGGCGGCGGGGGAGGTCATCGCCCGCGCCCGCGAGGGCGGCGGGCCGTCGCTCCTGGAGTGCAAGATGTATCGCTTCTACGGCCACTTCGAGGGCGATGCCCAGACCTACCGGGCCGAGGGCGAGGTCGAGAACCTTCGCGAAAACCACGACTGCATCAAGATCTTCCGGGCCGCGGTGACCGGGGCGGGGGCCGTCGACACGGCGGAGCTCGACACCATCGACGCCGAGGCGCTCGCCCTCGTCAACGAGGCGGTCGCGCACGCGACGGCCGCCCCGATGCCGGGTCCCGAGGACCTCGAGACGGACGTCTACATCTCGTATGCGTAGCGGCCGGACAGCCGGAGAGAGCACCCGAACCAGCGAACACAGCCACGGCCCGGCGGGCCGGACAGGAGACAGGAAATGGCGCGCAATCTCAGCATGAGCGAGGCGGTCAACGAGGCCCTCGATCAGGAAATGGCCCGGGACCCGGCGGTCATCGTCATGGGGGAGGACATCTCGGGCGGGACCGGGAGTCCGGGCGAGGACGACGCCTGGGGCGGACCCCTCGGGGTCACCAAGGGCCTCTCCGTCAAGTACGGCGACCGGGTCATGGACACCCCGCTCTCCGAGTCGGCGTTCATCGGGGCTGCGGTCGGGGCCGCCTGCAGCGGCCTTCGCCCCGTCGCGGAGCTCATGTTCGTCGACTTCATGGGGGTCTGCTTCGAC
>JAJECB010000326.1 GCA_022822245.1 Gammaproteobacteria bacterium | reverse complement strand
GACCAGCGACCCCGTGCGAGAACGTCTCCGAGACCTTCTCCGGCAGAACGACCTCACCATGGCCCGCGCCTCGACCGCCATCGGGCGCAACAAGACCTACCTCCAGCAGTACCTCGTGCGCGGGATGCCGAAGGTCCTCGGGTTCCAGGACTCCGAAGCCCTCGCGACCCTCCTCGGCTGCGACCCCGCCGCGCTCCGCCACGCGGCGGTGCCCCCCCGCAAGCCGCAGTCGCGCACCCGAAGCTACGGCCCCCGCGCCCACCCCGACGCCCCGCTCGTCCCCATCTCCGAGATGGAGGTCGAGGCGGCGGCCGGCGGCGGCGCCGTCGCGGATGAAATCACCGAGGAGCGCGCAAGGTGGTATCTCCCCGAGGCGATGGTGCGCCACGAGGGCGATGCGAATCCCGAGACGCTGCGCATCCTGCGCGTGCGTGGCGACTCCATGGAGCCCGAGATGCGCGAGGGCGACCGGCTGCTGGTCGACACCGCAAGGCGAAGACCCGCCACCGGCGAGCTCTTCGTGCTCTTCGACGGCACCGGCCTCGTCGTCAAGCGCGTCGAGAGGGTCCCGGGCGAGGCGCGCCTGCGACTGCTGTCCGCCAACCCCGCCTACGCCCCCTACGCCGCGCTCGGCGAGGAGGTCCACGTCGTCGGCAAGGTGGTCTGGGTGCTCAGGAGGATGTGAGGGCGGGCGGAGCGCCGCTTGCGGCGGAAGCGGCCTACTCGTTCACGGGGACGCGGAGCCGTACGAACCTCCGTCTTCGTTCCAGCATCGTGCGGAAGGGCGGTAACATTCCTCCATTGACTCGGAAGGAGAGCGCAATGCCGGACCGTTACGTCGTCAAGCACCCGAAGGGATGGGCCGTGCAGTCACCGGGCGGCAAGCGCGCGGGCAGCGTTCACCCGACGCAGCGCGAGGCCGAACGGGCGGCCAAGCAGACGGTTCGAAACCTCGGTGGAGGCGAGGTCCGGATTCAGAACCGACAGGGCCGGTGGCGCGACTCCGACACGGTGCCGCCCGGGAACGACCCCCATCCTCCGCGGGACCGGAAGCACTAGACTCGGCGGCACCGCGGCGGTGCTCGTTCCGGTGAATGCGTTCATCTCCTACTCGCACAGGGACGGCGCGGCGCTCGAACGCCTGCACACCCATCTCGCGGTGCTTCGTCGCGAGGGTCTCATCCACGCTTGGTTCGACCGCGACATCCTGGCCGGTGCGGAGATCGATGCCGACATTGCCGTGCAGCTCGAGTCTTCCGAGCTGTTCCTGCTTCTGGTGAGCCCCGACTTCCTTGCTTCGGACTACTGCGTGGAGCGAGAGATGCAGCGGGCCCTCGAGCGTCATCGCGCCGAAGAGGCGAGAGTGATTCCGATCATCATCGAGCCCTGTGAATGGACACGCACCCCGCTTCGGAGCCTCAAGGCGCTTCCCCGGGACGGAGTACCTGTCAGCGAATGGCCGAACGAGAACCGGGCCTACCTCGATGTCGTGCAGGAGCTGCGTAGGATTCTGGAGGTCGGGACGGTCCCTCTCGACCCTGTGCGAGAGGCGCAGGCGGCGCAGCCGCGAGCTCACCAGCCCTCCCCTGGCCGGTATCGTATCCAGCGCGACTTCGACGAGATCGACCGTGGCGAGTTCCGCGAGTCGGCCTTTGCCACGATGCGCGACTGCTTCGCACGAGGGATTGCGGACATCGACGCGATCGAAGGCTTGCGCGGGCGCTTCGTCTCGCTCTCGGCCACCTCCTTCACCTGTACGATCGTCAACGGAGCACGTGAGCACGGAACCGCCCATATCACCGTTCATGGACGCATGGGAGGGATTGGTTTTGGGGATATCAGCTACGTGTTCTCCGAGAACGCACCCCCTGGCACGGCCAACGGCGGCTTCACCGTTGATGCCGACGAGTACGAGCTGTTTCTCAGTCCGCTGTTTGGAATGGGACGATACGACGACGAACGACTGACACCGGAGGCCGCGGCTTCGCATCTCTGGGATGAATTTCTTCAGCAGGCAGGCATCGCCCGTGGCTGACGTCACCTGTGGCTGACGTCACCTGTGGCCCTTGACCGTTGCCGAGCCATCCGGTGCACTGATGGCAGGGACGAGAATCACGTACCGCGAGCGATACACTCCAGACGGTACGAAGCGTCCGAGGGGAGCTCTGGTGAGACCGCTTGTGTTGGTCGCGACGAACGGCCTGGGCACCGTGGCGTGAGGGTGCGCATCCTCCTACGCCCGGATTGCAGCGCTGGGGAGCACGCCTCCTGCATGGTGTCCTTGTCATGACGGCGGCACAGATGAGCCTCGACCTCGCGGGAAGGCCAAGCGCGCGCGTCATCCTCGACCGCATCCGCAAGGAGAGCCGTGACGAGTCCGAGAAGGGACGCTGGTTCGAGCAGCTGTTCATGCGGGTCGCGCTTCAGCAGCCCGAGTTCGAGATCGACGGGATCTGGCGCTGGCCCGAGTGGCCCGAGCGCGAGGCACTGACCGGGCTCGACGGACGCGACATCGGAATCGATCTCGTTGCGCGGCGGCCTTCGGGCGAGTGGGTCGCCATCCAGTGCAAGTGCTACGACGACCGACATGTGCTGGGCAAGGGCGGGATCGACAAGTTCCTCGGCGGCTCCCAACAGGCGGTCTTCCGCCTGCGGTGGATCGTGGCGACCTGCAGATGGGGACCGAACGCGGAACGCGCGATTCAGAACGCCAATCCCGAGATCAAGCAGATCGACTTCAGGCAGCATCTTGATGTTCAGATCGAGGAGCAGCACGCGAAGCGCCCGGTGCAAGAGCCGTGGCCGCTTCAGTCCGATGCAATCGAAGATGCCGTCACCGGGCTTGTCCACCACGACCGGGGACGCCTCATCATGGCCTGCGGCACCGGCAAGACGTTCACCTCCCTTCGCATCGCCGAGCAGATCGTCGGGGACGGGCAGCGCATTCTCTTCGCCGCTCCGACCATCGCACTCGTCTCGCAGGCGCGGCGCGAGTGGCTCCGGCAGACGACGCGCAGGCTTGAGTGCATCGTCGTGTGCTCCGATCCGACGGCCGGCGGACGCAACGAGAACGAGGACATCCGAGTCTCCGAACTTGAATGCCCCGTGACGACGGACCCGGTCGAGATTGCGCGTTCGCTCTATGCCAGCGGCGACGCCCGCACCCGTGTCGTTTTCTGCACGTACCATTCCTTGGGACGGGTGACCGAGGCTCAGGAGCTTCATGGCGCACCGGCGTTCGATCTGGCCATCGCCGACGAAGCGCATCGCACGACCGGTGCAGTGCTGGAGGGTCGCAGACCGACCGGCGACCGGAAGGTCGATTTCCAGGAGTTTCACGACGACGCGCGCCTGCAAGCCCGCAAGCGCCTCTACATGACGGCGACTCCACGGCTTTACACCGAGCGGTCCAAGAGCAAGCTCGCCGAACAGGGGATCGCCGTGGTCGACATGGGCGACTACGCGACCTACGGGCCGGAGCTGCACCGGCTTCCGTTCGCCAAGGCGGTGGACCACGCAATGCTCTCCGACTACCGGGTGATCGTTCTCGGCGTCAGCGAGGGAAGCGTGACGCCGGGATTGCGGCGGCGACTGGAAGGGCTCGATCAATCGTCGACACGCAAGCAGGCCCCGACCACCAACGATATGACGCGCGTGCTCGGCGTTTCACTGGCGGTGAACGGGGTGACCGAGGGCAAGTCCCTGGAGCAGCCGGGGAAGCTCCCTCGCACCATGGCATTCGCCAACAGCATTCTGCGCTCGAAGTGGTATGCGGATGCGCTCATGGAGAGCGAGGTCCTGAGGGCCACCACGCGGCGAATGCAGACCGGGCGAGCAATGAAGGTAGTCGCCCGACACCTCGATGCGTCCGCGAGTGCCCTTCAGCGCAACCAGGAACTGCGGGCGCTGGCCCATGCCGACGCCGACGGCGAGTGCCGGGTAGTCTGCAACGTCAAGCTCTTCACCGAGGGCGTCGACGTGCCGTCCCTCGACGCCGTTGCCTTCCTCGACCCCCGGGACAGTCAGGTCGATGTCGTCCAGGCCGTCGGACGCGTCATGAGGAAGGCACCGGGCAAGCGCTTCGGCTACATCATCATTCCCGTCGTCGTCGAGCCGGGCAGGGATGTCGCGGCTGCGCTCGAGCGGGGAACGGAGGGCTACAGGACCGTCGGGCGGGTGCTGCGGGCGCTCCAGGCCCATGACGGACGCCTTGCGGAGTCGCCCGCCAACTTCATCAAGGTCTACGAACAGGCCAAGGAGAAGGCGCCGGGGGATTCGGCTGGCGGCGCGGCCCGCGAGACCCAAGGCGAGCACATCCAGCGCGAGCTCGACCTGAAGGAGGCCGAGCAGGGAATTTACGCCCATGTCGCGGCGGCGTCGGGCCTCGGCAAGCCCGGCCAGCTCGTCGCCGACGAAATCGCCGATGCCGTCAGACGCGCGAGCGCGGTGCTGCAGGATGAAGCGATGGAAGGCCCGCTCGCGGAGGCGCTCGACCTCGTGCCGGAGGATGACGGCGGCGCGAGGGGGATTTGCACGGTCGCCGCGCTCATGCTCTGCAACGCCTGCCTCCTTCAGCGCCGGCTGCGCGACGAGCCGGAGATGAGGACCATCGTGCGGCTCGACAAGGTTGCAGGCGCGAAACACCCCAGAGAGGTGTTGGAAGTCGCGTGGGAGGCGATCCTCGAGAAGGACTACGCGCCGGTATTCCGTCCCGCGCTCGCGGTTCTGGGAGCGTTGTGCGAAGGCAAGGCGATCGACGACGCCATCCGCATGGTCGCCGAGTGCGCCAACCGCGTCGCCGACTCTTTGAGCGATCTCGGCTACGACCACGCGGGACCCCTCTACCACCGCATCCTCGGCTCGGCGAAGAGTGACGGGGCCTTCTACACGAACAACCTGTCGGCGGTCCTGCTGGCGCGACTTGCGTTCACGCGCGAACTGATCGACTGGTCCGACTCGGAGGCAGTGACGAGACTCCGGATCATCGACCCCGCGTGCGGAACCGGCACGCTGCTCATGGCGACCCTTCAGATCATCAAGTCCCGGGTCGCCGAGTCGAGGGAGATGAATGAGAAGGGCCGAAACGTTCTGCACAAGCGTCTCGTGGAGAATGTCCTCTGCGGGCTCGACATCAATCAGCACGGCGTTCAGCTCGCAGCATGCAACATGACCCTCGGCGCACCGACCGTCGATTACGAGCGCATGAACCTCGCCACCATGCCTCACGGCCCGCAGGGCGACGACTCGCCGAAGGCGGGCTCGCTTGAAGTCCTCACCGCAGCCGGCGACGCGCTGGATTTACACTCGATGACGGCGGCACAACGGTCGCTCGAATCCCTCGACGCGGCGCAGATCAACGAGAGCGAAGAGATCCGGTTTCCCTTGCACGATCTTGACGCAGTGATCATGAACGCGCCGTTTACCGACAACCGGAAGCGCAGTCGAAAGTTCGGCACCGAGGCCATCAAGGCCATGCAGCGACACGAGCTCAATATTCGGGACCGGCTCCTGGCGCGCGATCAAGCGGCAGGGCGGGTCATCACCACCAACAGCATCCGAACGTTCTTCACACCGCTCGCCGACCAGCTATTGCGAACCGAGCGGGGCGTGCTGGCGAAGGTGATTCCGGCCACCGCCTGCACAGGGGCATCGGGTGTGAATGAACGCCGGTTTCTCGCCGAGCGCTTCCACGTCGAACGGATCGTGACGACGCACGATCCGAGACGAATCAACTTCTCTGAGAACACCAGCATCCACGAATGCCTGCTTGTCTGTCGACGCCGCCCGCATGGGGAGCGACTGCCGACGGCGTTCATCTCGCTCCGAATCATGCCGACTAACGCCGACCAGGCGGTCGAGGCTGCGGATGCTATCGTCTCCGGCGATCTCGGCCGTTGGGGCAGTGTGCTCCATTGGCCCGCGGACCGCGTGTGCGATGGGGATTGGACTCCGGTTCAGTGGTTCGACGGCGCGCTCGCGCAAGCCGGATGGGAGTTGGAGCGCAGTGCGCTGTTGGAGCCTGCCGGGCTACGGTATCGGATCGGCCCCGCGGGCCAGCGCATCCAGGACGCCTACGAGGTTTGCGATGGAGACCAGGCAGAGGCAATTCCGGGTTTCCACTCAGTCAGCGGAGTTCTGAGGAGAACCTTGCTCGGAGAGCCTGATGTTTGGTATCGGCCCAGGGAAGCAAAGCGGAATCTGGCAGACCGGTACCGGGCACAGCGAAGCCACCTCTTGGTTCCCATGCGTCTCAATACGGTGAGCGGAAGATTGACGGGCTTGTGGACGGCACAACCCTCGTTCGGGTGGTGGGTGCCGGTTGCGGTGCCCAACGGTAACTACTCGGGCAAGTTATCGACGGCGCGCCCTGCGAGAGCGATCTGAACGGCCACCAGCGGGTTGTAACCCTGGTGGGCCATGGATTGGAGATAGCTTGAGATTCGGCAATAGGCCTCGGCGTACTTTCGGGTGCGG
>JAJECB010000215.1 GCA_022822245.1 Gammaproteobacteria bacterium | reverse complement strand
CGATCGACATCAACACCGCCACCGCGGAGGAATTCGCCGCCGCGATGGCCGGCGTGGGGCTCAAGAAGGCCCGGGCGATCGTCGCGTATCGCGACGAGTACGGGCCGGTCGCCTCGATCGAGGACCTCGTGAAGGTCAGCGGGATCGGGCCCGCGACCCTGGACTCCAACCGCGACCGGCTCTCGGTCACCGAACCGGAGGCCGATCCCCCGGCCCCGAGCTCGGGGTAGCCCGAGCGCGGGCGGCGGCGAGCTGGGCGGGTGTCCCCACGTTGTCGCACACCCCGTGATGCACCTCGCCGGTCGCCGTTCCGCGCTCGCACGCCCGGTCGAGGTAGGGGGCGATCGCGGCGGCGCCGGCGATTACGGGCCGGAAGGCGGCCGGGGTGAAGACTCCGATGCCGGAGTACGTAAGGCGCTTCGGACCGGAACGCCGGAGCGCCCCGCCCGCGAGGGCGAAGTCTCCCGCCCGGTGGTGGTCCGGGTTGGGGACGAGCACGAGATGGACCTCGCGGGGCTCCACCTCGCGCAGGCCCTCGAACCGATAGTCGGTCCGCAGGTCGGCGCTCGTCACCACGAACGGCCCGGGCCCGAGCAGCGGCAGGGCCCGTACGATCCCGGCTCCGGTCCCGATCGGCCGTCCGCCTTCATCGGAATACGAGATGGCCGCCCTCCAGCTCGACCCGTCTTCCAGGAGCTCCCGAATCTGTCGGCCCCGATAGCCGAGATTGACGACCAGTTCGACGAACCCGGCGGCCACGAGCCGCTCGACCACGTGCACGATGAGCGGCTTTCCCGCGACCTCCAGCAGCGGTTTCGGGACCGGGTCCGACAGGGGCCGCATTCGCTCGCCGCGCCCGGCCGCTAGGATCATGGCGCGCACCGGTTTCCTCCGATGTATCCGGCGATCCCGCGGGACTCGAGCAGACAGGTGAGCGGCTCGAGCTCCGGATACCCGGGGAGCACCTCGAGCAGGTAGCGCAGGACAAGGGGAATATCGCCGAGGTAGGACGCCTTGCCGTCGCGATGCCACAGGCGGGCGAAGATTCCGGCGACCTTGACGTGGCGCTGGACACCCATGAGGTCGAAGTCCCGCCGCACGCGCGCCCGGACTGCATCCGGCGGCAGGTCCGTGGAGAGCAGCCCGGCCCGGGTCGCGAGGTCGGCGTAGTCGTCCAGCCACGCGTGGACCCACGGCTCCGGCCACGAGATGTACGCATCGCGCAACAGGCTCACCGCATCGTAGGTCAGGGGGCCGGCCACCGCGTCCTGGAAGTCCAGGATCCCGGGGTTGCGGGGGTGCACCATCAAGTTGCGGGAGTGATAGTCGCGATGGACGAAGACGCGGGGCTGCGCGAGGGCGGCCGCGACGAGGAGGTCGAACGCCTCGTCGAGCACTCGGCGCTCCGCCCGGGTGGGCGCGCGGCCGAGATGACCCCCGAGGAACCACTGCGGGAACAGCTCGAGCTCCGCGGACAGCCGCGCCTCGTCGTAGGGCGGCACCGCGTCCGCCGGGACTCGGGTCTGCATCCGGACCAGCGCGGCCAGCGCATCCCGGTACAGACCGGGCGCGCTCGCGGCGTCGAGCCGGTCGAGATACGAAACCGAACCGAGGTCGTCGAGCAGCAGGAAACCCCGCTCGAGGTCCGCGGCGTGGATCCGCGGCACGTTCACCCCGGCCGCCCGCATGAGATCCGCGACGTGCACGAAGGGCCGCGAGTCTTCCCGGTCCGGGGGGGCGTCCATCACCACGAACGATTCGCGATCCGTCCGAAGCCGGAGGTAGCGGCGAAAGCTCGCATCGCCGGCGAGGGGCTCGAGGCGGCCGCGGACCCCGGCCGCCTCGTCGAGCCAGTCGCGAAGCGAAGCGTCCCGCTCGGAGTTCATCGATGCTCCCGGCCGGCCACCGTCATCCGCGACCGGCCCGTGCGGACCGCCGTTGCACGGCCCCGGCCAATCCTTTCCAATAGTGTCCGCCACCCTCCGCCGGGATCGCCTCCAGCCAGATGAGCAAGAGCGCCCTCCTCCAGCTCGGATCCGAAGTGATCCGCACGGAGATCGACGCACTCCGCGGGCTCCTGCCCCGAATCGACGACGACTTCGCCCGCGCCTGCGAGATCATCCTCGAACGTCCGGGGCGCGTGATCGTGACCGGCATGGGGAAATCGGGGCACGTGGGAAACAAGGTGGCGTCGACGATGGCGAGCGCCGGAACTCCCGCGTTCTTCGTTCATCCCGGCGAGGCGAGCCACGGCGATCTCGGCATGATCACGCGCGAGGACACGGTCGTCGCGTTCTCGAACTCCGGCGAGACAGCCGAGATTCTGACCATCGTCCCCCACATCAAGCGGATCGGGGTGCCGCTCATCGCCCTCACCGGCAACCCGTCGTCGCGTCTCGCGCGTCACGCGGACGTGAACATCGACGTCAGCGTCTCGAAGGAGGCATGCCCGCTCGGCCTCGCTCCCACCGCCAGCACCACCGCGGCGCTCGCGATGGGCGACGCGATCGCGATCGCGCTCCTCGAAGCCCGCGACTTCGGGGCGGAAGACTTCGCCCGCTCCCACCCGGGCGGACGGCTGGGGCGGCGCCTGCTCCTCCAGGTCAAGGACCTCATGCACACCGGCAACCGCATGCCGACGGTCGGGCCGGACACGCTGACGAGCGACGCCCTGCTGGAAATGACGGCCAAGAGCCTCGGCATGACCTCCGTCGTGGACCCGGGGGGCCGAGTGCTCGGCGTCTTCACCGACGGTGACCTGCGCCGGGCTCTCGACGCCGGAACCGATCTCCGCGAGACCCCCATCGGGCGTGTCATGACCCCGAGCGGGGTGACCGTGTCGCCGGAGACCCTTGCCGCCGAGTGCCTCAACATCCTCGAGAATCGGAAGATTACCTCGCTGGTGGTGGTCGACGGGGAGCACCGGCAGATCGGGATCCTGCACCTGCACGATCTGTTGAGAGCGGGGGTACTCTAACCCGCATCGACCCGCATCCCGCACCGGCGCCGCAGCCGGACCGGGACCCTCGCGGAGAGGTGCCGGAGACGGCGGGTTAAACTGGTCCGGGCGGTGGGCTCGTGCGCCGCACCGCGGTTCCTACGGAGAAAAAGATGTACAACGTCATGATCATGGGCGCCTCGTACGGGGCGTTGCTCGGCATCAAGCTCTGCGCCGCGGGCCATTCCGCGACGCTCGTCTGCCTCCCCGACGAAGCCGAGCTCATCAACCGCGAAGGGCAACGGGTACGGATGCCGGTGAAGGGCCGGGACGACCTCGTGGAGATCGATTCGCGCAAGCTCCCGGGCCGCCTGTCGGGCGCCACCACCGGGGACGCGGACCCCGCGGATTTCGACCTCGTCGCCCTCGCGATGCAGGAACCCCAGTACGGCGCGCCGGGGGTGCGCGAGCTCCTCGACGCGGTGGCCCGGTCCGGGGTTCCCTGCATGTCGATCATGAACATGCCACCGCTCCCGTATCTCGCGCGGATCCCCGGTCTCGACATCGATCCGCTCCGCGCCTGCTACACCGATCCCTCCGTTTGGGACTCGTTCGATCCCGCCAACATCACCCTGTGCAGCCCGGACGCGCAGGCCTTCCGCCCCCCCGAGGAGAAGTCCAACGTGCTCCAGGTCAGTCTCCCGACGAACTTCCGGTCCGCCCGCTTCGAATCGGACGAGCGGACCGCCATTCTCCGCGATCTGGAGGCCGACATCGAAGCCGTTCGCTACGATGACGGAAGCGGCGCGGTGGAGCTGCCCGTCAAGCTCAGGGTGCACGACTCGGTGTTCGTGCCGCTCGCGAAGTGGAGCATGCTGCTCGCCGGCAACTACCGCTGCGTGCAGGAGGAGGACATGCGGGCGATCCGGGACGCGGTCCACCTGGACCTCGACCTGTCGCGTTCCGTATACGACTGGGTGAACTCGG
>JAJECB010000056.1 GCA_022822245.1 Gammaproteobacteria bacterium | reverse complement strand
GAGCAGCGCTTTCGGTACTGGCGGCTCCGCTTCCTCCTTGCATCCGACGAAGCCGAAAGCGTTCGCTCACGCGGTGATGGAGGAGACGATGGTACAGAGCGAAGGCGGGCAAAGCCCGGCAGAGCGCGGAGTTGGCATCGTCGTCCTCATCATCGTCACCCCTTGATCGAACGGTTTCACGAAGCCGATGTTCCGGCACCGGTTCCCCCGCAAGCACACACCCCGGCCGGAAACTCGCTCTCGCCAGACGCGGTCGTGCATCGCGACGCCGATGCAATCCAGCTCGCTGCGCGAATCGACGCCGCTGCTCGCACGCTGGCGAAACTCGATGCACGGACGCTCTCAGACTGCCCAGCGCCATTGAGTGAAGCGTGGACGACGCTCGTGCCATTGCTCGACGTCTTCTTGTCGTCACGCGACGGAGGCAGTTCGACCCTTCGGGGAATTGCGGACAGGAAAATCGAGCTAATGGGGATCGTCGCCACCGTGGCTGGGCGCCACGGCCGCGATCTTCCCCAGTGGTTGAGCGACATGCTGGCGCATCGCTTCACAAGTGAGCCGGAACTATGGCCGCCGTATCAGCGCCTCGAGCTCGCCGATCAGCTGCGCTCGACGGGCGCATCGGTTCCTTGGTATCGAGAGACGCTTGCGGCGTACGAGACCGCCATTGCCACTGAAGACGTGCACTCGCGTCTCCGCGAAACAAGAGACCTGGTCCGGCGGCACGCGAACGACGGTGACATGCAGACCGCACGGCAACTCGTTCAAGCGATGCTCCCAAGGGCGTTCGGTGTGGGGTACCGAAAGGACTATCAGCTTACGTCATGGGTTTCCTGGCTCGCCCAGGCACTTCATGAGCCTGAAGGGAGTCAATTGCTCCGTGATGCCGCCTGGCTGGCCCGCATCCTGGCCGCAGCCGAGCCGATGACCGAGGGCGCGCCTCGCGCTGCTGCAATTGACCTTCCCGTCGCGGTGACCCCCGTGGCTCCCTTGGCCTCGGTTCGGATCTTCGAGTATCTCGTTCGTCACGGCGCTGTCGGTCACGTGAACGCGTTTGCGGCGCTCGTTCGTGCGAACGTGGAGCTCTTGGACGTCGATGGGGCTGCGGGTGTGGAGCTTGCGGCAGACATCGCCGCCGAACTGCTTGCGCGGGCCGGCAGACACGCCTGTCCGGACCTCGCTCAATCCATATGTGGGGCGGCCGAACGTGTTTGGGGCCTGGAGCACGCGAGGACACTGGCGGCATACATCGTAGCTCGCACCGACATCTATGCGTTGCCGACGACACGAGCTGACTGGCGGCGAGGACTCGGATTCGCCACCGACGACGAAGACCAGGAACGGAGCGAAAGCGAGGTATCCCCGGAGAATGAGCACAACGTGTTGGAACTCGCCGACGGTCGACGGCTCCCGCAGCCTGCGGTCGTCACGCAAGCTCGGACCGTGGACGACATCATCGCATTGCGGCGGGCCGCGGCACGCAACACTCGGTTCTCATGGACCCCGATCATCGAGCAGCGGTCGCTGTCGAGGGAGGATGTACGAGCGCTGGCCGCAGCATTCGACGAGGGGACCCGCGACGACGTTCAGGTGCTCGACCTGCTCGCCGAGGTGGCCGAGAGGTGCTACCGCCGGCGTGAAATGGCACGAAATCGGCCAAGTCGAAAATGCAGCGATCGCGGGGTGGACAGGGCCTGTTCCCTGGCCGCTGGACGGCGAAGAAGACGAGATATCAATGAGATGCTGAAGAAGATGCCTGAAGGGATCCAGCGACTTCACACCGGCCGTCTACGTGCATTTTCGTAACGGCGCTGACAAGAGGAACGGCGACCGCGATACGGCATTGCGTCTTTCGTCCCGTCTTCTGCAGAGCGCCGATGCCTATTCCTGGTCTCCGTATTTCGGCGGAATGCGGGTGCGAGCAGCCGGCGTAGCCGTCCGGTTGTCAGGACACGACGGACGCGTCAACGCCTGTCGGGACCTCGTGCACCACGTCACCGTCAACCGCGGACTGGCGAGTCTCCTGCGCTCGGAATTGGACAGCGTCGTCGATGCCCTGGATACGGACATCGGTGCTGCTGCGATCTGGCCGGAGATCCGCGCCTATCTCGACGGGATCGCGGAGACGCTCGAGTTGCCGGATCCGGATGTTCTTTCCGATCACGGCTGCCGGTGGTGGCTTCTTCCGCACTCTGGAGATCGGCGCGCAAAGAGCGACAACCCCACAATCGGTGCGGCGCTCGCCGAGCTGGCGGTTGGCCATCTATCGCACCCGACGTTGCTGGTACGTGAAGCCACGACCCGCATCGTCACTCGCGCACTTCTTGCCGCAAACGAGGAGGCCGCCCATGCGCTTGGAAGATTCGCGCAGGCCGATGCGAGTGACGACACGTTGGAGGCAGCCGGTCGCTGCCTCGCGGCTGCGAGAACCCATGACGGCTTTGCGATTCCGGATTGTCTTCGTCCACTTGAGAACCGCTTGACAAGCCACCCGAGCCAAGTGATGCGCAGTCTCGCTGCCGATTCCTCACGGACGATTCACCGGCCGCTGTCGCCGATGTACCGCTTGGCTCTGCCTCCGGACACGCTTGGGAGCACAGGATCGGAATCCGTGACGCTGGCTCCCTACGAATACCAGTATCGACGTCTCTCGGAACACCTGAGGCTGAATCTCGACACGTTGCTGGCGTCCGCCGCCCGTTACGCATCGGAAGCGATGTTCGATCTGCCAGATGACACGGCCATACAGAAGGTGCTACGCGTCTCTGATATGCCGTACTCGTATCTGCTCAGCCGATACGCTGCCTCGCGGGCTGCCTTCGGGCGAGTGCTGGGAGATTTGGAGGATGCGGGCCTCCTCGAGGATTTTCCCCGCCGGCTGCATCGCCTTGTTCGTACCGTCGATGTCGATGCCCTCAATCGCGACCCGGAACAACGGCCGCCTACGGTGCCGGCGCCACCGGAAGCGGGACACGATCAAACGATTGCCAAGTGGTATTCGGAGATCGAGCACCGACTCGGGGAGTACATCACGCACTCGACGCACGGCAAACGGACGCTGATCGGCGCTTGGTGCCACCTGAAGGTCCTGAATTGGGGTCACCTGGAAGAAGAACTGACCTGCGGCACGACGGTTGGAACAGACACGCCGACCACTGGCCGAACCTTGGCTCCCATCCCTCCGACGCTGCTTCGAGAGCTCGGCGGGACAGCCCCCCGAAGCCAGCCTGATGCCGGTGACGCGATGGTGATCGAGAACGATCCGTCGGCATTCTTCCAAGCCTCCGCCCACTGGCTCTCGTTTCGTCCCGATCTCGCAGCGACTCTCGACTGGACACCGGATCCAGGCCGGCCCGGCTGCTGGCGTACCAGGACTGGTGACTTGGCGGCCGAGACCATGTGGTGGGTCGACGGATGGTGGGGCCGCAACGATCGTGCATTCGACGATACGGTCGCCGAAGGGCACGTGGTCATCGCAACGTCGCAAGGACTCCGAGACATGACGATTGCATTCGGGCCACTCACTCGACACTTCACGCTGACTCGGTGCGGCCTTGAGGATGGAACGAAATCGAATCCGACTTCCGCGAAACGTTCCATCCGCATTCCTCAACCAGACGCAGGAAGCCGATCCGTCAGCCATGGGCGAAGGCCATCGACGAGCTTGACCCAGAGCCAACACGCAGCCCCGGGCGGGCAGGGTCGAGGTGCTGGCACGCCCCAAGCATGACCGGCGTCTTGGCGAGGACGCCCCGCGCCCTGACTCCGGCGCAACGGCTTCGAACGTAGCGAACACGATCCCGACAAGCGGGTCCATGCGTAGGTCGCTGGTCGTCGCTGTCTGCGAGATGCTTCAATGCGCAAACACGCGCCTCGGGGAGCTCGCTCGCGATTGGCAAGCGCTCACCGTGGCGTTGGAGACCGGTGGGAGCCTCTTGGGCATCGACATGACCTACCCCGAAGTTGCGTCCATGTTCGGACTTCTGGACAAGTGGAGACATCTGCCCGCCTACCAGCTCGAGCGGCGTGCCGACATCTTCTTCGCCCTGTTTCTTCCCGACGTGCTCAACCGTCACCTGAGTACGCGGGATATAGCGATCGATCCCCGCCTCATTCCCGAGTTTCCTCTCAAGCGGCGCGAAGACAACGGCTCCAGGAAGGCCGACTACCTCGCCCTGTCCACCGACCGCAAGCACGCCTTCCTGATCGAGCTGAAGACCGACAGCGCTTCTCTCGACAAGCACCAATTTCACTATCTGAACGACGCTGTGCACCGAGGCATGCACGAGCTGCTGCGCGATCTCAAGTGCATCGTCAAGGCGACCGAACCTTGTAGACGCGGGAAGTACTTCCACCTTCTGAAGGCGCTCAACGATCTCGGGCTGATTGGATTGCCTCCATCGCTCAAGAAGAGGATCTTCTCGCCCTCACGTGGGCCCTAAAAACGCATCGTGGACGAAAACGAGATTGTCTCCATTCTCGATTCGCTGGAAATCATCTATGTGCTGCCAACGGCAACGGCGGGCATCGAGGGCATCGAGTTCGGAACCTTCGCGGAAACTATCGAAGATCGGGGTGAGATTGGCAGGGTGTTTGCGCAGTATCTCCGGCGTTGGGCCGCGATCGAGGCAGGAGCGCAGGAGGGACGATGCGGCTCGCACTCCGAGTAGGGGCCGGACTACGGGCGCACCGGGCAAACCGCACTGGCGGCCCGCCCGGTGCGCGCTGGACTCGCAGTATGAACGTCATGCTCGGCTGCCGGAGAGGAGCGCGTCCATGCGCCTGAGACGCCCACGACCGGCCTCGCCCGACGAGGTCCGGATCACCCGGGAGGGAGAGACCGCCGTCATCGAGTACGCCGATCCGTCCATCCGGGGCGTCCACCTGCGGCTCGGTCCGGCGCTCGCGGGCATGACGGATGCGGAGGTGCTCGAGCGGTTCAACGCGATGCTCGAAGCGCAGGCCGAGCACGCGGCGAGCGTGGACAGGACGCTCACCGAGGTCCCGCCGGGACGCCCGCAGATCGCGTACTACGAGCGCGGCGACCAGTGGGCGCCACGCGGAGAGGTGCTTCGGTGCCATATCGAGACCGATGGGGAGCGGGGCACCCTCGTCCTCATCGACGACGTGGAGCTCGACATGGCGGCGTTCGGGCGTCTGCTCGCGACCTTCGCGGGCTTCGGGATGCGCATCGCGTTCGTCGACGAGGACGACGTCGCCGAGAGGCCTGCGATTGTGGTGAAGGAGCCGGGCGAGCGGTAGGCGCACGGCGCGTCTACAGCGCGCGCTCGGCCTCGACGCGCCCGGGTGCGGGGGCCTTGTCGGGTGTGGCGCTGTGCCCCGTGGAGGCCGAGGGTCCGGATTCTGGGGCCGCCTCCCGCTCCGGCCCGCGCTCCGGCTCCGCCGCCTTCCCCTGGTCGGGCGCGACGGCTTCCAATGCGGCGATGCGCTCCCCGGTGGCGGCCTCCAGCCGCTCCTTCAGCGCCTCGCGGTCGTCGGTGACGAGCTCGGCGCGGTGGCGGGCGCGGGATATCTCGACGTAGAAGGACTTCTGGGTGGTGAGGTGGGGGTGATTCGCCTCCATCGCGGCGATGACGTGGTCGACGGTGCGGCCCTGGAAGGCGTGCACGGTCGCCGCCCAGGCGCGGTCGATGTGGCGGAGCTGCGGGTCGCCGGCCCGGAAGTCCAGCGTGCGCCCGTCTTCGAGCCGGAGCGACACGGTCCCGTCCTTCACCCCCGCGACCTCGGCGGTGGCGCTGTTGACGAGGCCGAGCCCTGCGTCGTTGCGGGTCCAGCGGATGCGGTCGCCTTCGCGAAGCTCCAGGGTGTCGGAGCGGTAGACCTCGACGCCGCCTGAGCGCGCGGCGAGCTTCGCGGGTTTCCAGGAGACGGGCGCGCCGTCTTTCCCTTCGAGGCGGACGGTGCCCTCGTTGCGGTCGGCGCCGAGCACCCGGCGCTCGTCGCCCTTCTCGATGTCGAGGCGTTTGTAGGGGCGGTGGAAGGCCACCACATCGCCCGGGCGGTAGTGGGCGGCAAGCGTCTTCTCGGCGTTCGTGTAGCCGCGCGAGACGAGGCGCTCGGTGGTCACGGCCGGCCCCCGCACGGTGCCGTCACGGACGAGCCGCTCGCGGATGATGGCGTTGATGCCCTCGCGGAGCTTGTGGCTCGGGGCGATGAGCCCGGCGCGCTCGCGTTGCTCGGGGGAGAGTGCGAGCCAGCGCGCGGCGGCGGCGCCCGGGAGGTTGTCGGGCTTGACCGCGGCGACGCTCTCGCCCAGCTTCTCGAACGCGCGCTCGATGTCCCCTCCGAGGCTCGCCTCGACGGCGGCCTTGAGCGCGGGGTCCTGCTGGCGGAGGATGTCGCGCATCTCCGCCGTCCGCATGCCGGCGGCCTGGAGCTGCGCGAAGGGCTTGCCGGCGTCGACCGCGTCGAGCTGCTTCGCGTCGCCGACCAGCACCACGCGGGGGAGGCGAAGGGCAGTGGCGATGCGAAGGAGGTCCCGCGCCTGGACGGTCGAGGCGAGCGAGCCCTCGTCGACCACGAGCACGGTCTTCGAGAAGGCTTGGCGCATCGCCTTCTCGGCCTTCGGGCTCAGCCGCCCCTCGGCGACCCCGGCGTTGCGCGCGAGGAAGCGCTGCAGCGTCTCGCTCTCGATGCCGGACTCCTGGTTGAGGGTCCGCGCGGCCGAGGCCGACGGGGCGAGGCCGCGC
>JAJECB010000530.1 GCA_022822245.1 Gammaproteobacteria bacterium | reverse complement strand
GGCGCGGCGCGGCGGGTTCCCGGAAGAGCGGCTCGGGCGGGGCGGGACGGCGGCTCGGCGGCCGGGCCCGACTGTCGGGAGGAGGCGGTGCCCCGGGTGCGCCGGGAGCCGCGGCGGGTTCCCTGCCCGGGGCTGCGGCGGGGGCCGGACCCGCGCTCAGGTCCCGGTCCGCATCCCATGCCGCGCGCGACCATCGGGTCGGCGGCACGTAGGCGAGGCGGGGGCGGGAAGCGCCCGGCGCGGGTGCCGCATCGCCGCCGGCGGCAGGCGCCGCCCCTCCCGCGTGCGGCACGGCTTCCCGGGAGCGCGGGCTTCCAGCCCGCGAGCGGGCCTGCCCTGACTCCGCGGCCGCATCCGGCCCCGTGCCACCGTCCGCCCGTTCCGGGCTCCGTGCCCCGTCCGGCATGCCGGGCGGCTCCGCGCGTTCGAGATCGTCGTCTTCGGCGAAATCCCGCCCGACCCCGAGAAGGCGCTGCTGGAGCGCGCGGTCCGCGGCCAGCTCGCCGGCCGGGATGACCCGGCTGATCCGGCCGTTGACCATGATCGCGACGTCATCGGAGATGGCCGTCGCGACCCCGATGTTCTGTTCGATGAGGAGGATGGCGACATCGCCCTCGGCGGCGAGCGACGAGAGCAGCTCCTCGAGCTGGGCGACGATGAGGGGGGCGAGCCCCTCGGTCGGCTCGTCGAGCACCAGCAGCCGCGGGTCCTGGAGGAGGGCGCGCGAGATGGCGAGCATCTGCTGCTCGCCGCCCGAGAGCTGCCCGCCGCCATTGCGCCTCCGCTCGGCGAGCCGCGGGAACACGTCGTACACCCGCTCCACGGTCCACGAGCCGCCGCCGCGCCCCGCGAGGCGCAGGTGCTCGTCCACGGTGAGGTCCGGCCAGAGCCGTCGTCCCTGGGGGGTGTAGGCGATGCCCCGCGCGGCGATCTGGTAGGGGGCGAGCCCGGTGATGTCTCCCCCCTCGAAGCGGATCGAGCCCCGCCGCACCGGAAGGAGCCCCATGATCGCGTTGCACAGGGTCGTCTTGCCCATGCCGTTTCGCCCGACCACCGCGTGGACCCCCTCGTCCAGGGTGAGGTCGACGCCCTGCAGGGCATGGGACTGGTCGTAGTGGACGTGCAGGTCCCGGATCTGGAGGGTCGCCGACGAGGCGGCCCGCCGGCGCGCTCGCTCGGCCCGCCAGTCGGTCCGGCGGTCGTTCCGAGAGTCGGTCCGGGGGTCGGCCCGCTCAGCCATGGCCGTGCCCCAGGTAGAGCTCCTGGACCTCCGGGTCGTTCTCGATCTCGTCCGGGGTCCCTTCCTTGAAGATGCGGCCGTTGTTCATCATCGTCACGCTGTCCGCGACCCGGAGGGCCACGTCCATGTCGTGCTCGATGATGATGTAGCTCATGTGGCGGGGCAGCGACTGGAGGATCTCCACGAGATCCGCGCGCTCGCTCGGCGAGAGGCCGGCGGCCGGCTCGTCGAGAAGGGTGAGCCGGGGCGCCCCCGCGAGGGCGAGGGCGATCTCGAGCTGGCGCTGCTGCCCGTGGGCGAGGGTCGATACCAGGTGGTCCCGCACCTCCTCGAGGTTGACCGCGCCGATGAGCGTCTCGGCCGCGTGCATCGCCCCGTCGTCGCGCCGCGCGCGGCGGAGCGAGAAGCGCCGGCGGCTCACCCCGCGGCAGGCGAGGTAGATGCTGTCCGTCACGCTCAGGCCCCCGAAGAGGAGGGAGATCTGGTAGGTGCGGCGAAGGCCGCGACGGATCCGCTCGTGCACGGGCAGATCCGTCACGTCCTCGCCGAAGAGGCGCACGCGCCCCGTCGTCGGCGGGAAGTCGCCGGTGATGGCGTTGAACAGGGTCGTCTTGCCCGCCCCGTTCGATCCGAGGACCGCGCGCCGCTCCCCCGCCCCCAGGGTGAGGTTGATGTCGGCGAGGGCGACCAGCGCTCCGAAGTAGCGGCTGACCGCCTCGAGCTCCAGCGCGTGCTGGCCGGCTCCCTGGAGCCTTGAGAGGGCGTCGGTCCCGGGCATCTCTGGTGTGCCTCGGCGGCTAGCGCGACTCGGCGGGGCGGGGCGCGGGACGCATTCCGCCCCGCGCCTCGTCCCGCCTCATCCTTGCCGCCTCGTCACGGCGTCTCGCTCCGCGATCAATCGCAGGGCGGGTTCTCGCGGCCGACCTGGCCGTACTCGAGGAACTTCTCGTACGGGACGCCGAAGGTCTGGCTCACCCCCTCGATGACCTTGATGGTCTTGTTCACGAGGTTCCCTTCCGGACCCGCGATCACCTCCGTCAGGAACATGTCCGCGATCGCGTTGCGGCGTTCGTCGAGGCTCACCATGCCGGTCGGGGTCTCGAACTCGAGGCTCGAGAGCGCCGCGCGCAGCGCCTCGCCCCCGTCCGAGAGGTCGCCGCCCACCGCCTCGAGGCCCATGAGGAGCGCCTTGGTGTTGATGTAGTACCCGTGGGCGAAGAGCGACGGCGACGGGAAGCCCTCCTCCTTGAACCGCTCCTGGTAGGTGGTGACGAAGGCGTTCCAGCGCGGGTCGTCCCAGGTGTCGGAGATCGGTCCCGCGGACGGGGTGCCGATGACGAAGTCGCGGATCTTGCCCTTCGAGCCGAGCACCGTCTGGTCCACCGTGATCGAGCCCGCGACGAGCGGAAGCTCGCCGCCCGCCTGCTCGTACTGGGTGAGGAAGTTGATGGCGTCCGCGCCGCCGAGGGCGACGTAGATCGCGTCCACGTCGTCAGGCAGGGCGGCGATGACCGACGAGTAGTCCTTGTTGCCGATCGGGACCCAGAAGCGGGCATCCACCGGCGCCTTGCCGCCGAGGCGGCAGAAGGGCTCGAGGAACCCGAACACCTGGGTGTACGGGAACGAGTAGTCCTCGGCGAGGACCGCCACCGTCCGGTAGCCCTTTTCGTTGTAGGCGTACTCCCCGAGCCCCGCCATCCACTGCGCACCCTCGGTGCTGAAGCGGAAGAAGTTGGGGGCGGGGTCGCGGAGCGTCGTGTCCTGGGCGGCCGACGTGCCGTTCACGAACGTCACGTCCGGCTGGGTCTTCGCGTAGTCCTTGACCGCGAGGCCCTCGGACCCGGAGAGCGGGCCGACCATGACCCGGACCCCGTCCTGCTCGACGAGCTTCTTGGTGGCGTTGATGGCGCTCTGGGGCGAAGCGTCGGAGGAGCCCGTGATGAGCTCGATCTTCTTCCCCGCCACCATGTAGTCGACCTCTTCGAGGGCCATGATGACGCCGCGGATGCTGTCCTGTCCGGGAGCCGCGAACGCGCCTTCGAGGGTCGCGAGGGCGCCCATCTTGATCATGTCCTCGGCCTGGGCGACGCCGGCGACGCCGGAGCTTCCCGCGAGCAGTACGGCCGCGGCGAGGACTGTCTTTCCTTTTCGGTACATCTTTGTTCTCCCTAGCTTGTGGATTGTCGGACGCCGGCGGGGTGAGCCCCCTCCGCGTCCACTTCGGCACGGTCGGCGAGCGACCGCGCGTTCCGGTCGAACCGGAGCCGCGGGCGGATCCGGTTCCAGAGCCCCAACAGTCCATCGGGCGAGAACAGCACGATGGCGAGGAACACGAGCCCGATGACGGTGTTGAAGCGCTCGCGATCGATGAGATCGATCGCGAAGTTCTCGAGGAGCACGAACCCGATCGCCCCGAGGAAGGGGCCGATCGGATGGCGAAGCCCGCCGACGACGGCGATGACGAGGATGTCGATGGTCCCCTCGACCCCCATCGTTCCCGGGGACACGCGCCCGTAGAACCAGACGAGGAGGACCCCCGCGGTGGCCGAGACGAGGCCGGCGAGGAAGAAGGCGAAGATCCGGTGCAGGGCCACGTCGAAGCCGAGCGCGCGCATGCGGCGCGGGTTGTCGCGGATCGCCTGGAGCCCGAGGCCGAAGGTCGAGCGCGAGATGTAGACCACCGCGCAGAAGAAGAAGCCGGCGACGGCGAGCGAGAGGTAGTAGAACGGGACCGGGTCGCGCCAGTAGGTGCCGAACAGGGTCGGCGGCTCTATCCCCGCGAACCCCGTCCAGCCGTTGAAGATGACGTAGTTCTGGCGGACGAAGAAGAACAGGACGACCGCGATCGCGAGGGTGATCATGATCGTGTAGATCCCCTCGGTGCGGACCGCGATGGCCCCGATGAGGGCCCCGAGTACCGCCCCGGCGAGGATCGCGACCGGCACCGTCAGCCACCACGGCCAGCCGAGCCCCATCACCCCGACGCTGTTGTCTCCGAGGATCGCGACGAGGTAGGCGGTGAACCCGGCGACGGTGAGCTGGGCGAGGCTCACCATGCCCCCGTAGCCCGCGAGCATCATGAGGGAGAGGGCGATGGTCCCGAGGATGAGCGAGTAGGCGCCGATCTGGACGGTGAAGAAGTCCGAGGTGAAGCCCGGCCAGGCGAGCAGGAACACGACCGCGACCACGGTCGCGGGGTGGAGATCGGACCAGCGCACCCCGCCCGAGAAGATGCCGTGCCCGCGCCTTCGCTCGCCCGTTCTTCCGTTGGCCATTCAGCGTCCTCCCATGATCCCCTGGGGCCGCACCGCGAGCACGAACACCATGATGAGGAAGGTGAGGACCACGCCGTAGGTCGGGAAGTAGGCGAGCCCGAACTGCTCCGCGAGCCCGATGATGAGGGCGCCGATGGCCGCTCCGGTCACCGAGCCGAGCCCCCCCACGATGACCACGACGAGCGAGGCGAGGAGGTAGCGGATGTCCTCCCCGGGGGAGATCGAGAGGGCGGTGCCGCCGACGACCCCCGCGAACCCGGCGAGGCCGGCCCCGATCGCGAACACCACCGCGAAGACGAGCTGCACGTTGACCCCGGAGGCCGACAGCATGTCGCGGTCGTTGACCCCGGCCCGGATCATCATCCCGATGCGGGTGCGGTTGAGGAAGAGCCACAGGGCGATCCCGATCGCGATCGCGGCGAAGAGGACGGTGAGCCGGTAGATCGGGTACTTGATGTAGACGGCCGCTCCCGATGACTTGACGACGGAGATGATGGGGAGCTTCGTCGCTCCGAAGAGCCACTCCGGGGGGCTGAACTGGTAGGTCACTCCGGTCCAGGCGGCAAGCATGAGATCCGCGGCGACGATGGAGATTCCGATGGTCACGAGGGTCTGGCGCAGGTCGTCGCCCTCCATGCGCCGGAAGACGAGGACCTGGAGGAGGGCCCCGCTCAGCGCGATGACGAGGAACGCTATGCCAAGGCCGAGGAACCAGCTCCCGCTCGCCTCGGCGACTTCGTAGCCGATGTAGCCGCCGAGGAGGTACATCGAGCCGTGCGCGAGGTTGACGTTGCGCATGAGGCCGAAGACGAGGGTGAACCCGCTCGCGACGAGGAAGTAGAGCCCGCCCAGGGTCACCCCGTTGATGAGGGTGTTCACGAACGTCTTCTTCCGGCCGATGGCGTCGACCAGCCAGGGCGGCCAGACCGCGAAGACCAGCCACAGGAAGACGGCGATGACGAGGACCAGGACGATGGCCCAGAACGTGTGCCGCTCGATGAACTGCCTCATCGGAGGAGGCGGAGGCGGTACCGGAATGGAGTGGGGGCGCGGCGCATCGGTGCCCGCGGAGGACGCGGCGGATTCCCGCTACGGTCGAGCGCGATCGGGATGGGCGCATCCTCGTGCCGCATGTCCTCCGTCCTGCATCGCGCCCGCGAGGGCGATGTGGACGCCCGAGTGTACCCGACGGTCGCTGCGTCGTCGCGGCGCGAAGCCCGCCGGCAGGGCGGATGCGTTCTTTGACTGTTTGTGCTGCCTGACAATGAGTTGACGGCGATTCTGGACATCTCCGCCACGTTCCGCTATAGGTACTGTGAGGCGAGCGTGGGGACGGGCAGGCGTTGGCGGTTCTTTCGGAGGTG
>JAJECB010000498.1 GCA_022822245.1 Gammaproteobacteria bacterium | reverse complement strand
GCGGTTTGCTGCTGGGGGCGGCCGCTATCTCGCGGGTCGGGGGGGCGGGCGCCGCCTCCGAGCGGCAACCCAAGCGTGCGCTCCCGGGTGCGCGGGCATCCCATCCCGCCCGCGCGGGCGACGTCGGGTCCATGGCGAGCCGCGGGCAGGATGCCCGCGCTCCCCGGAAGCCCGCAGCGTGCCTGGCGCAACCGTGAAGATGACGGCAACTTGAAGACTCCGGCAGGCGCCAATCCGGCGGGCCGGAACCTGATGCGCACGCGCTCGGCCCGCGCCGCCTGAGCCGGCCGCAAGCGCTGCTCCGAACCGAACCGAGCCGCCACGCGCCGTCGCCGGCTTCCCTCCGCCGCCCCGCGACCGCCGCTTCCGAAGGGCGCTGGGGATCCAGCCGCGAAGACCCGGCGCACTCCCTGAAGCAGCAACCCGGACGACCGATCTCACCCATGCACGCATTCACGACCCGTCACCGGAACCTCCGCGGCATCGCGTGGCTGATGCTGTCGCTGCCGTGCTTCCAGACCATGAACGTGATGCTCCGCCACGTCGCGGCGGATCTCCCACCGGTCGAAACGATGTTCTTCCGGAACCTCTTCGGGTTCATCATCCTGCTGCCCCTGTTCCTGCGCCGACCGGAGGCGCTCCGCACCCGGCAGCTCGGCATGAACGCCCTGCGCGGGTTCACCCACCTCGGCGGCATGGTCGCCTGGGTGTACGCCCTCACGCTGATCCCGCTCGCGACCGCGGCCGCCCTCGTGTTCGCGACGCCCGTCGTCGTCGCGATCGGGGCGGTGCTGTTCTTCGGCGAACGCCCGGGCGTCCCGCGGTGGGCGGCGATCGGGCTCGGCCTCGTCGGCGTGCTCATCATCATGCGCCCCGGGGTCGAAGCCATCTCGCTCGGCGCCCTCGTCGTGCTCGGCGCCACCGTCCTGCAGGGCTCGGCCAAGATGATGGTCAAGGTGATCGTGCGCACCGACTCGACGCTCTCCGCCGTCTTCCACCTCAACGTGTGGATGGCCCTCTTCGGCCTCGTGCCGACCATCATCTTCTGGCGCACCCCCACCCTCGCGCACCTCGGATGGTTCGTCGTGATGGCCGCGGTCGGGGCGGTCGCCCACTACTCGCTGACCCGGGCCATCGAGCACGCCGACTTCACCGCCCTTCAGCCCTTCGAGTTCGTGCAGCTCGGGTGGGCGGCCCTCCTCGGGTTCGCGTTCTTCGCCGAGGTTCCGGCCAACCACGTGCTCCTCGGCGGCGCGGTCATCGTCGCCGCGACGAGCTGGATGGTGCACCACGAGTCGCGCCGCGGCCGCTCCTCCCGGTGAACGGGGGACCCTCGCGCCCTTGCCCTGAACGAGCGGCATACGGGTGACGGACGGCATCGACAGCAGCCCGGCGATTCGGCCGTGAGCGCGCGCATCGCCTTGCCATCGGACGAACTCGCCGCCTTTTGCGAGCGTTGGCAGATCACCGAGCTGGCGTTGTTCGGATCGGTGCTTCGGGATGATCTCGATCCCGAAAGCGATGTCGATGTGCTGGTCAGCTTCGAACCGTGCGTGCCGCATACCCTCCTGGACATCGTTCGAATGCAGGAGGAGCTGAGCGGGATATTTGGCCGAGAGGTGGATCTGATCGAGCGCACCGCAGTCGAGCAGAGTCGGAACTACATCCGCCGCAAGGCGATTCTTCAGGCCACCGAGACGATTCATGCGGGATGACGACGCCCGGTTGCTCGACATGCTGTTGGCCGCCCGCGAAGCGATGGCGTTCGTCGTGGAGTATGCAAACCGCACCCTGCCATTGCGGGCGACGAATGCCCACGTGGAATGCCGGCCTCACACCGGAGTGGACGGGGTCAGGCTGTGTCGCGGAGGCGTCGCCGGAAGTCGGCCTCGTCGGAGCACTCGAGCGCCGCCGCCATCAATCCTTCGATTGAGTGTCCGGCGAAGAGTTCCCGGTATTCGGTCAGGGTGCGCGTGAAACCGATGCCTCTGGCTCGAAGTGCCGTGGCGACGGCCTCCAGACAGCCCTCCACATGGCCCTCTGCACGCCCTTGTGCATGGCCGCACGCGTAACCCCTGGCATCGCCCCTCGCCTCTGCCGTCCGATTCACGGAGCGGATGAGGGGGTCGTTCTCCGGGCCCGTGCCCTCCCGCGCGCCCATCGCCAGAGCCACCCGTTCCAGCGCACGCCATGCCCGCCCCGACAGCGGGTCCTCCGTGAGCGCGAGCTGGATCTCCTCCGCCTTCCAACCCGGAAACGCGGCGCTCTCCGGTGCCTCGCGATATCCATCCTCCCCGCGGACGTGGATCCTCAGCCCTCGCTCCCGGCGCGACGACGCCCACGGCACCAGCACCCAGATCTCGGGGAAGCCGCACTCCATGTAGATGCCGAGCTTGCGCCGCCGCACGTCCGTCGTGTGATCCACCTCAAGCACCACGTCCGGCAGCGGATCCTCGTCCACGTCGATCAACGAGCCTTGCAGCCGCGCCCGGGCCGGGTGCAGGTAGAGCACCTCGTCCGCCTGCATCAGCCAGCGCTTGCGGCCCCTCTCGTCCCGGCGCACCAGACCCGACGAGCCGAAACAGGCGATTCGCGAGCCGCGCAACGTCGCGACCCGCGTGGCCATCTCCACCAGACGCCGGGACGGCCCGTCGTGCTGGATGGAGACATCGCGGACCCGCCACGCCGTCTCGGTGCGCCCGTCCCAGAACTCGATCCTCCCCTCATGGAGGTCGACTTCACGCGCCGGCAGGTGGAACGACTCGCAGCCGGGAAAGTCTTCCGGCCGGAAGGGTGCGGTCGAAGGGGAAGAGCGCGGCTCGCGCGCGGGTTGTCGCCTGCTGGTCGCGGACGAACGCGGATGCTCCATGAGCGTCTCCCTGTGCTCGGGGCCACGGAACGAAGGCCCTCACCGTTCGTCCCTTCCGGGCCGCCCGCGCCGCGAACGGGCAGCACGCGGCAAAGCATGCCAACGGCCGGCGGCCCGGTCAAGGCTGACTGTCCGACTCGTCAAGCCGGGCAATTTCTCGCTGGAGGGGGCAAAGCCTCTCCATGGGAGGGGCTTCGGGGTGGGGGGAAGGACCAGCATCGGTCCACCGGCCGCGGGACTCTGCGACCTTGGCCCCGGAGGGGGAGGGGGAGGGGGAGAGGGGCAGCACCCGACCACAAGGACAGGGGAGTTCTCGCGGCGGAGCCGTTACGCCGACGTGCAGGGACATCGTGCCGCGGGTCGTACAAGGCCCGGGTTCTCGGTAGCTAGCCGGCTCGGGGGCAGGTTCCTTCCGGAGCGGGTTGGATTGAGCCGCGGAGGAAGGGGCCTGCCCCCGAGCCGGCGGACCAAGACCGCGGCTCAATGGGTTATTGGATGGTGCATGCAAGAGGGCCAGCACCCGACCGCCAGCGCCGGGAAACGTTGGAGGGGGATCCCGCCCGCGGCGGCCGGCGCCGATGCCGGCGCCGGTCAGAGGTCGAGGACGATGCTGCCGTAGTCGTCGAGGGAGGCGCGGCCGCCGGACGGCACGAGGCAGGTCGCGTCGTACTCCTCCACGATGAGGGGCCCCGCCGCGCCCCTCGCGAGGTCGGAGCGCCGCACCACGGGGGTCTCGATCCAGCCCGCGTCGGGGCCGAAGTAGGCATTGCGTGAACCGCCCCCCGCTCCGTCCTCGGACCGATCGAGGCGCAGGGTGTCGGGTACCACCGGCGCGTCCGGGAGGCCCTCCGCCACCAGCACCATGTTCACGAGCTCGACCGGCTCCTCGGGCCCCGCCCGGTGGCCGTAGGTGCGCTCGTGCTCCTCGCCGAAGGCCTCGGCGAGCCCCTCGAGCCAGGCCCGATCGATCGCTCCGCTCGCCGGAACGGGCGGAGCCGTCACGCTGAGCTCGTAGAGCTGCCCCTTGTAGTGCAGGTTCGCGGTGCGCCGGAACCGCATCCGCTCCGCCGGGAACCCCTCGTGCGCAAGCTGGGCGCGGCCCTCGTCCTCGAGCGCCCGCCACGCACCGTCGATCTCGGCCGGGTCCGATTCCACCAGCACCCGCCGGAACGTCCGCGAGTAGTGGTGCTCGACATCGGCGTAGAGGAGGCCGAAGGCGGAGAAGAGCCCCGGCGCCGGCGGCACGAGGATCCGCTTCATGTGCAGGGCCGCCGCCATCGTCGCGGCGAAGAGCGGCCCGTTGCCGCCGAAGGCGAACATGGTGTAGCGCCGCGGGTCGCGCCCGCGCTCGCTCGACACCGAGCGGATGGCCCGGATCATGTTCGAGGCCGCGATCTGGTGGGCGCCGTAGGCGGCGTGGGCGACGTCGAGGCCGAGGGGGCGGGCGACCCGGTCCTCGAAGACCGCGCGGCCGCGCGCCGCGTTCAGGGTGAGCTCGCCCCCCACCAGGTGTTTCGGGTTGATGTAGCCGAGGATGACGTTCGCGTCGGTGATCGTCGGGTCCTCGCCGCCCTGGTCGTAGCAGACCGGCCCCGGCACCGCCCCCGCGCTCTCCGGCCCGCATTGCATCGAGCCGCCCGCGTCGATCCGGACGATGGAGCCGCCGCCCGCCCCGACCTCCGCGAGATCGATGGCCGGCACCTTGATGAGGTAGCCGGACCCGGTGAGGAGCCGCGACCCCTGCATGATGCCGCCGCCTACGCTGTACTCGAGCGACCGCGTGAACTCCCCGCCCTCGACGAGCGACGCCTTGGCGGTGGTCCCGCCCATGTCGAGGGTGATGACGTCCGGCAGCCCCACCTTGCGCGCGAGGGCCTGGGCGCCCACCACTCCGCCCGCCGGCCCCGATTCGATGATGTTGCACGGGAGGCGGATGGCGTCCTCGACGGTGGTGAGCCCGCCGTTCGACTGCATGAGCATGACCGGCGCATCGACCGAAGCGGCGGCGAGCTCCCGGCGGAGCGACTCGAGGTAGCGCGCCACCGTCGGCATGACGTAGGCGTTGACCACGGTCGTCGAGGTCCGCTCGTACTCCTTGACCTCCGGCAGCACGTCGTAGCTGATGCACGAGACGAGATGGGGGGCGCGCTCCGCGAGCACCTCCTTCATCAGCAGCTCGTGGGCGGGGTTCTCGAAGGAGTTGAGGAGGCAGACCGCGATCGCCTCGACGCCCTGGGCGACGAGCCGGTCCACCGCCGCCTCGGCCGCCTCGCGCGCGAGCGGGACGACGACGTCCCCGCTCGAATTGATCCGCTCCTCCACCTCGACCCGGAGATAGCGCTCGACGAGCTCCGCCGGCTTCTCCCACCCGAGGTCGTAGAGGCGCGGCATGCGAAGGTTCCGGAGCTCGAGCACGTCCCGGAAGCCGCGCGTCGTGATGAGGCCGGTGAGCGCTCCCTTGTTCTCGAGGATCGCGTTGGACGCGACCGTCGTGCCGTGCCGGACCTCGGCCACGTCCGCCCCGGCGAGGGAGGTCTCGTCGAAGACCTGCGCGAGACCGCTCGCGATCGCCTGTGCGTAGTCCTCGACGCTCGAGGACACCTTGCGGGTGAGGACCCGGCCCCCGGAGTCGAGGAACACGATGTCGGTGAAGGTTCCGCCGATGTCGACACCGACGCGATAGCGGTCCATGGTCGGGCTTCTCCCCTGGTTGGTTACTGGCAATTCAGGCTCGCGGGCGGCGG
>JAJECB010000061.1 GCA_022822245.1 Gammaproteobacteria bacterium | reverse complement strand
CTTCACGTTTGCCGGGCCGACCGCCGGGAACCCGCGCGCAAGGCCCAGCGTCTCCGCTTCAAGCTGGATCCGGTGCTCGATGTCCTTGAGCGCGTGCAGCGCCAGATAGAGGAAGTTCCCCGACCCGCAGGCCGGGTCGAGCACGGTGAACCTCCGAAGCCGTTCGAGGAAGGTGCGCAACGCCTGGTCCGCCTGGCGCCGCAGCCGTGTCTGCGCCGCTCGCGAGCCCGCTGCGTCGGCGCGTTCGACCATCGTCGCGATCCTGGCCTTCGCCGTCTCCCACTCCGCGAGCAGCGGTCGGACGATCACCGGCTCGACGATCCGCATGATCTTGTCGCGGTCGGTGTAGTGCGCGCCGAGCTGCGAGCGCTTGTCGGGGTCGAGGCCCCGCTCGAACAGAGTGCCGAGGATGGACGGGTCAATCTCCGACCAGTCGAGTGCCGCCGCCCGGAGCGCCGTCTCGATTCCTTCCCGGTCGAGCGGCAGGGCCGCATCGTCGTCGAACAGGCCGCCGTTGAACCATGCCACCGGCTCGAACCCCACGTCGCCGCCCGTCGCCATCGCGCCGAACAGCCGCGAGGCGTAGTCCGCGAACCTCTCGGGATTGCGGCGCGTGCGTTCCAGCATCCGGGTGAACATGTTGCCGGGCAGCAGGCCCACATCCTCGGCGAACATGCAGAACACGAGCC
Source organism: Gammaproteobacteria bacterium (assembly GCA_022822245.1). Next base: position 4,063 of record JAJECB010000061.1, on the reverse strand, counting down.
GGTTGACGAAGTGTGCGACCGTGTGCGGCTCGTGGCTCCGGTCACGCAAGCCCTGCGCAAGCTCCGCGAAGGTCGCCGCCGCGCGCTCCGTCACCGTCTGCCGCGTCTCGCCCGGCCGCAGCCGCTCCGGATCCGACATCGCCCACCTGAGCTTGTCGCGGGTCGCGCCGTCGGCGAGGTCGTCGAGCGTGAACTCGTGCACGACGCTCACGCTGTTCGTCCAGTTGGTGCGGATGCGGAACCGCACCATGTCGGAGACAATCAGCAGCGGCGGGTTCTCCAGGGCGAGCGCGTACTGCCGCAACTGGTTGAACGCCGCATCGAGGTCGGCGCGGCGGCCCTTGTACTCCCATGCGAAGCAGCCGCGCTTCCACACATCGGCCCAGCCGTCGCCGCCGCTGTCCTTGCGCGCGCCGCGCTCGAAGCAGTACCACTCGCCCGCCGGGTCGGCGTCCGCCGGTGTCGGCTCGCCGAGCAGACGGCACAGGTCGATGAAGTGCTCCTGCGCCGCCGAGCGCTCCTTCAACTCCGATGCCCGCCACTTGGCGATGAACGCGCCCGGCGTCATCGCGCCCACCGCGAAGACGGAGACATGGACCGGCTGCGCCGACCGCTCGCGCGTTGGCCGCTTATCGCCGTACTCCCTTTCATAGTGGTTCGCGCCAGCGGATGGCCCGGCGTGCTCGGCCAACTATCGAGCGCCGTTGCTGCGAGCGTGGCCGAAATTTCAGGCCGCCCTTGTGCGGTCCCTGTGGGCGTACTGCAGCACTGGGCGTGATGCTGGCGGTCGGCTCATCGTCGCCGGTGGCGGCCAGCGCTTCAGCCCTTTCAGCGGCCACCCGCGCCTCCCATTGCTCCCGGGCGAACGCGTCCCCGTCGCTTCTCCTTTTCTCCTCGGCCCAGCGCTTGGCGGCTTTCACGGGATCTTCTTCCGGATCCTCGAACGCTTCTGGTGGTGGGCGGGGCTCCGTTGCTGGTGGTGGCGGTACTCCGCGTGCGCGAAACCCGTCGCAGATGACCCCTTCGTCGAAATTGAGCGTCATCATGTGCTCGCATCCAACACAGTCGTCCACCATGTTGGCGTAGGGCTGTCCGTTCCAGACCCTTGCCCGGATCGGGCATCCGTCCGCGTGCACCGCCATACCCCGATCCACGCTCTCAAGCAGTATCGCTTCGGACAACACCTTCTTGCGTTCTTCATGTGCACGAATGTTGTGTACCCAACGTTTGCTCGCGCCGTCGTCGATGATCACCTCCTCCAGATGTTCCCGCGCGAGGTCGCGTTCGACGCCCGAGAGGTCGATCTCGACGCACGACAGGCCGAGCTCCCTGATCTTTTTCAGCTTCTGGTCGTCTACTTCGTGTGTCACCTTCACTTCGACGAGTAGCGGGCGGTCTCGGACCCGGACGACTACGTCAGGGATAATCGCCCCGAGCTTCCGTTCCACGTCCACGGATTCGATTTCATACCGCCGCTCTTGCGCGATACCCCTTCGCCACGTCGAGTGCGGGAACTCAATCTCGACCGCAGGCAGTACCATTTGACTGTGCTCTGCGATAACCGCCTTTGCTGCGAGGTGCAGCGCTGTTTCTACGGCCTGTGCGCATTCTGCCCCGTTGGCGTGGGCGAAGTGGTGTTCGCGTACCTTCCCCTGCCTCGCGATGAGCGCGGTGCCGCACGCCGGGCAGGAGCACCCGCATTGGAGCCCGTTGTTCACCTCCGAGATGTGGACCAGCTCTCCGTTCGCTTTCGCCGCCCAGGTGAGCTGAGTGCCGTGCCGCCCGGCGGTGTCCTGGTTGCGTCTGCTCATCGCGTTCCTCCCTGATGCTCGCATGGCCGCACTGCTCTTCGGGCACTGCGGTGCCCGGTACGGCCTGTACACCCAGAGCCAGGGATCGCTGATCCTGAAGGTGATCGTGTCGAACAGGTGGCTACTGTCGTGAGCGCCGCCATCCCGCCGCCCGCGCCTCGCCCTCGGTGCAGAACCACCGCTCACCCTTCGAGGTGTTGATTCTGGTTTGGCCGTAGAACCGCCCGCCCGGGATGTGGTAGATGCGCGTGCCGCTCTTGCTGATGTTGCCCTTGATGGCGCACCGCCCCCTCTCCTTCTGCGCAGCCGGCTGTGAATGTCGTGAGCGCCGCCATCCCGCCGCCCGCGCCTCGCCCTCGGTGCAGAACCACCGCTCACCCTTCGAGGTGTTGATTCTGGTTTGGCCGTAGAACCGCCCGCCCGGGACGTGGTAGATGCGCGTGCCGCTCTTGCTGATGTTGCCCTTGATGGCGCACCGCCCCCTCTCCTTCTGCGCAGCCGGCTGCGAGGCCGCTGGTTGCGCGGCCGACCGTCCGCCCGCGAGGCGCTCGCCCCTACGCCATTCCCAGGGAGCGACTACGTCACCTTGCCAAATTCCGCGTTTGGCCATCTTCGCAGCCGCTTCTTCCACGACGTAGCTCATCGAGTACCTGCGGTAGGCGAAGGCCCAGCCCCGCGCAGCCATCCACGCGTTCACATCCTCGCCCTCGACCCAGCACACCGCGACCATGCGCCCGTAGCGGTCCCGGTCGCGCTCCTTGCACGCAACAGGCCGCGAGCCGATTCGGCGGGCGAGCGCGCGGGCCGCCTCACGGCCGCAGGACCAGGTCCGGCCACCCGACCGGCAGCGCTGCGCGCTCTCCGGAGCGTCGATGCCGTACAGACGCACCCTGGCACCGCCCACCTCCAGCGTGTCGCCGTCGATGACCCGCGCACCGCCCGACAGTGTCGGCGCTCGAAGTTTCCTACGGGCTCGATCCTCGATCCGGTCGTTCCTCGCCAGCCCCCCTCCACGATCGATTCCAACTGTCTTTTGGGGGGCTGTCACATCGACGAACATCACCGCCGCTACCGCACCCAGCACCATTGCCCCCACCGCCAGTGCGATCCACTTCATCATGGGGGTTTGTCCTGTGGCGGTTGTTGCGTGCGCGAGGGAGCGAAATCTTACGACAAGCGTTCGCGCAACACCGGGCCGCGGCCGGGGTCAACCGCTTCCGACGAGCCCGCCAGCAGCTCCCCTGACCGCCCGATGTTTCGCCACGCTCTCAATTCACGGAGATCGCAATTGTAATGGGACAGTCTCTGTAGTCAGTCCCATCAGGGACGCCCGAGCCGGGCTCCAGGAACGCGGATTGGCACCGGGGCGGGTTTTCCGGTCGGGAATTCTCGGGCGAAACCACGATGGGACATTTCTCTGGTGAACTGCCCCGTCGGTCGGTTCCGGCCGCAGGCAAGCCGTTGATTCGGCGTTCCTCGCCCCTGCCCGCCGGTGGGACATTTCGGTGCGTTGTTTCGCAGCTGACCTGATGGCATTACGTCGAGATTCCGACAGGTCGACGGCGGCGAATGGTACGGTCCTCCCGGTCGCGGTACCGCAGAGTTGTTCGTCCTCGCTCTCGAGCATGCCATGTCGAATCCCGGCCTCCGCGAGTCGGCGCAAGACGCGGTGCTCGACGGGCTTGAGGTTGGGTCCGCGAAGTCCTGCGACGCGCGCTGCTGACATCAGCTGTAGCGTCGCTTCGGCGGATCCACCACGGCGCACGTACGGTGAGCGTTCGCGTGATCGAGCCTTCGCGTCACTTCGGTGTGGCGCTGCGTGTTCTCGCGGAAGCGTTGTTCGCTCCAGCAGTCGAACTTTCGGATCTCCCGCAACACCATGATCGTGAGAAAAAGGTAGACCGAAATCCCCACACCGGTGATCCACAGTGCGACGTGCGCGGCGGCTCCGTATTCGTTCATCGCAAGTACCGTACCAGCGCGTTCATGGCAACCCGGCGCCACGGCGATGATTCCGTGAAAGCACCGCGGTTCGCAGCGCAACCGCCGACACCGCCCCGGTCGGCTCTTCTGAAGCTTCGCATCCCGAGAACCCCTTGTCGACGACCTGCGCCAGTTCCTGGGGTGACTGGCCGCCGAGCCGTAGGGTCACGTCGGGCGGCCAAAGGGGATTGAGTCACGGGAACGGATGCGGTACACAGGAATTGCGCATCAGTCGGTGGTCCGCTCTGCCGGGCCTCCTGCTGAATACA
>JAJECB010000461.1 GCA_022822245.1 Gammaproteobacteria bacterium | reverse complement strand
TGATGAACCTCGACCGCTTCGATCTCGCCTGACGTCAGCCGGGGGCGCGGAGGCGGAGGTCGGGTTCGACCGATGCGCTCGCGATGAGCCGGGCGTTGGCGAGGTCGTTGGCCTCGGTCTTCTCCTTCGCCTCCTCGGGGTCGTATCCGTGCCCGAGCCAGCGCGCCATCAGGCGGCGCCGGAGCTCTTCGAAGGGCACGTCTAGGAACACGGAAAGATCCAGGCGATCCCACGCCGCGCGCCATCGGTCGTCGTCGAGGAGGAGGTAGTTGCCCTCCGTGATCACGATGCGGTGGTGGGGCTCGACGATCGCGGCGGCCGCCCGCGAGAGCTCGAGGTCCCGGTCGAAGACCGGGATCGCGACCGCCTCGCGGGAGGGCGCCGCGAGGCGGTCGAGCATCGCCGCGTACCCCGCCGCGTCGAACGTGAACGGGGCGCCCTTGCGGGGCCGATGCCCCCGGGCGTGGAGCACCGCGTCGTCGAAGTGAAAGCCGTCGAGGCCGGCGATGGTCGCGACCTCATCCTCCCCGCCCGATCCGCGGCCGCCGTTCAGCGCCTCCCGGAGCGCTTCCGCGAGGGTCGACTTGCCGGCCGCGGGCGGCCCCGCGATGCCGAGGATGAATCTTCGCTCGCGGCGCGCCGCATCCGGCGGAAGCGCGGCGAGCACCCGCTCGACCGACGCCTCGACCCTGCCCCCGCCGCCAGCCAACGGGCTCGCCATCGAAGAGGGACGCGTTCGGGGCAGGGGCGAGGCTAGAGGGCGAGGCCCGCGGCCGCGGCGTGCTCGCGCAGGAACGGGATCCCCACGTCGATGACCTCCGCGGGCTCCTCCGCAACCGGCCTCCACACCGCGAGCCCCGCCGCGATGTCCGGGTCGAGGTGCACGAAGCTCTCGAGCACCACCGGCCCCTCGAACTCCGCCTCCGCGAGCCCCTGACAGAGGCCCGCCCAGTCGAGGGTGCCGCGCCCCGGCACGCCCCGGTTGGCCTCCGAGGCGTGGACGTAGCCGAGGTGATCCCCCGCATCCGCGATCCCGCTCGCCATCGCCACCTCCTCGATGTTCATGTGGTAGCTGTCGGGATGCACGAAGACGTTCTCCGCGCCGACCCGCTCGACGATCTCCACCCCGTCCGTCACCGTGTTGACGAGGTGAGTCTCGTAGCGGTTGCAGGGCTCGACCCCGAGCTTGAGGCCCCGTGCCCGGGCCGCCCGCGCGCCCCCTTCCACGACGCGCGCAACCGCGTCGCGCTCGCGCGCGGTCGGAGGCGCCCCGGAGGTCCTTCCGATCGTGCTGTAGGTCACCCCGGTGAGCGCCATGGCCTCGATGCCGGCCGTGACCTCGAGGGCACGGGTGAGGAAGGCGATCGCGGCGTCGGGGTCCCCGGTCGAGTCGATCGAGGCCGGGAGGCCGAGGGAGCAGGAGAGCTGGATGTCGAACTCCCGGGCCACCGCGCGGGTCCCCGAGACGTCGATCTCCTCCGGACGCAGGAGCGGCACCTCCATCAGGTCGACGCCGTGCTCCTTGAGCCACGGCAGGAATCCGCGCGCCGCGGCCGGGGTCCAGGCCGGCGCGACGGCAAGGGTATGCACGCCCAGTATCGCCATCGTTTCAATCTCCCGTGATCAGGTTGTCGTATCCCGCGTATTCCACGTATCCCACGTATCCCGAAGCTCCGCCGGGCGCCGAACGCCCCGCCGGAACCGGGGCTTCATCCGAGCACCGTGAAGCTGCTCTCCCGGTTGATCTCGCGCTTGCGAGAGTAGAAGCCGGCGTTCACCTCGCGGCCGATGTGCTCCAGGCGAAACGAAAGGGGGTCGGCGTCGTGATCGCTCCCCTTCTCGCAGTAGTCGATGAGCGCGGCCATCATCTTTCCGGCCACCGGGGCGTTCTTGAACTGGTTTCCGGAGCTCCCGATCGCCATGTAGAACCCCGGCACGCGGCTCTTGTCGTAGATCGGGATCCAGTCGTCGGTGACGTCGTAGAGGTCGGTGACGCCGCGAACGCTGGACGGGATCCCGAGGCTCGGGAGCCGCTGTCCGTACCGCAGGGCCTGGGTGGTCGACTGCTCGGTGAGATCGCGGACGTATCGGTCGGGGTCCACGTACTCGCGCGGGTCGCACTCCGGGTCCTCGCTTCCGACGAGGATGTGATTGCCGGTCTCGGGGCGGGTGTAGCAGCCGATGTCGCTGTCCGAGAAGACGAAGGGGCAGGCCTCGAGATCGAACCCGGGCGGCGCCGGGAGGTGGACCACCTCCTGGCGGAGCGGCTTCGTCTCGATCGTCATGTCGTCGAGCGCCCCGGCCATGGCGTTGACGATCGCCGAGTGCGGGCCCGCCACGTTGACGACGACGGGCGATCGCACGGTTTCCCCGCCGTCCAGGGTGACCCCGCGGACCCGGCCTTCCCCGGTGAGGATGCTCGTGACCTCGCGCCGGAACGCGAACTCGGCGCCCTTCGCCTCCGCCGCCCGCTGCAGGTTGTGGGTGGAGAGCTGGGGGTCGGAGACATAGCCGCCGTTCGGCCAGAAGACCGCGCCCTCGATCTCGCCCCCGCTCGGCTCTCCGAAGCATTGGTCGTCCCTCGCCCGGGGCGGACCGAAGCGGCGAAGGTCGTAGTGCGGAACCCGCGCCCGGATCGCCGCCCGGTCCCACTCCTCGCAGGGGATCCCGAGCTCGCCGGAGAGCCGAAGGTGCTTCGCGAGCCGACCGTTGTGCTCGGTCTTCATCACCACGCAGCCGCAGTCGATGAACTTCGCAAGGCCGCGCTCGTCGTCGGTCTCGAGGTACTCCGACCACGCCTTCCAGTAGTGATACGCCTCCCACGCGAATGCGATCCCGTCGAAGGTCGAGTAGTAGACCCGGATGATCGCGCACGAGTTCGAGGTCGGACCGTAGCCCGCGGCGGGGTTCCGGTCCACGCTCAGGGGGCGGTAGCCGAGCTTCGCGAGCTCGAACGCGGTCGCCGCGCCGATGACCCCCGCCCCGATGACGATGGCGTCGTACTGGTCACGCATGGGTCTTCCTCATCGCTCCCGTTCCGCCGCTTGTCCGGCACCGAAGCACCGCGCCGCCGAGCTGCCGCGTCCGACCGACGGGCGCGATTAACTGTAACCCGGTCCGCGGGGTCGCGGACGGGCCCGGACCCCCCGACGCCGTTTCTCGCGCGGTGGCGGCGGCCCCAAACCGCGCTCGACAAAACCGGTACGGCGTTGACGCCCGGCCGGTCGGGTTCGCTACACTCGCGCCGTCCGCCCGGACATTTCGGTCCAGCCGGACGATTGACGCCTTTTTTGGAGGAAAGAACATTGTTGAAACGTGCATTGCTGACTCGCCGGACGGTGCTTGCCGCGGCCGGCGGCGCCCTCGCCGCCACCCTCGCCGCCTCCCCCGCGATCGCCGACACGCCGCGCATGGGAGTCGTCGTCAAGATCGGCGGGATCCCCTGGTTCAACGCCATGGAGGTCGGGATCAAGGCGCGAGCCGAAGAGCTCGGCTGGGACGCCTGGATGGTCGGCCCGACGAGCGCCGACCCGGCCCTCCAGGTGCGCGCGGTCGAGGACCTCATCGCCCAGGGCGTCGACGCGATCGGCGTCGTGCCGAACGATGCCGAGGTGCTGGAGCCGGTGCTCGCCAAGGCCCGCGAGCAGGGCATCCTCGTCATCACCCACGAGTCCCCCGATCAGAAGAACGTCGACTGGAACTTCGAGCTCGCCTCCTCGACCGGATTCGGCGAGGCGCACGCCAAGATGCTCGCCGACAAGATGGGCGGCGCGGGCAAGTACGCGGTCTACGTCGGCTCGCTCACCGTGCCCCTCCACAACGCGTGGGCGGACGCGGCCATCGCCTGGCTCGCCGAGAACCATCCCGACATGGTCAAGGTCGCGGACCGCTTCGGGGTCGCGGAGAGCGTGGACGACTCGCGGTCGACCGCCCTCGATCTGATGCGCGCGCATCCCGACCTCGGCGGCTTCCTCGCGTTCGGGAGCCAGGGGCCGATCGGCGCCGGGCGGGCGGTGCAGGAGCGCCGCAAGACCGGGGAAGTGCATGTGCTCGGGCCGTTCTCGCCGGGACAGGGGCGCCGCCTCGTCCACGACGGGGTGCTGACCGGCGGCTTCATGTGGAACCCCATGGAGGCGGGGCGCGTCTTCGTCACCATGGCCGACCACCTCAAGAAGGGGATGGCGGTCGAGAAGGGAACCATGATCGAAGGTCTCGGCGAGGTCGACCCCGACTTCGAGACGAGGAACATCATCGTCGACCAGCTCGTCGCCCTCAACAAGGACACCGTCGACGGACTGGCGGAGATGGGCCTCTAGGGACCGGAAACGGCCGTCCCGACTCCTGACGGCCCAATGCAAATGCCGGACACGGGGGCCGCTCGCGACGGGCGGCCCCCGGACGCCAGGGCGGCGGCTCCGCCCCCCGCCCTCCGCCTCACCCGGATCTCCAAGAACTTCGGCGGCGTCGACGCCCTCGTCGATGTCGACTTCGAGGTCGCGCCGGGGGAGATCCACTGCCTCGCCGGCGAGAACGGCTCCGGCAAGAGCACTCTCATCAAGATCGTGAGCGGGGTCTACCAGCCGAACCCGGGTGGAACCGCCGAATTCGACGGGCGGCGGTACGACGGGCTCACCCCCGGCATGGCGCGCCGCCTCGGGGTGCAGGTCATCTGGCAGGACCTCGCCCTCTTTCCGCACTTGAGCGTCGCCGAGAACATCGCCTTCGAGCGCAACCTCGGGCTCTGGCCGCGGCCTTCGCGCCGACGCGAGATGCGCGCGATTGCCCGCGAGATGCTCGGGCGTCTCGGCTTCGAGCTCGACCTCGACCGGCCCGTGCAGGAGCTGTCCATCGCGAACCGCCAGGTGGTCGCGATCTGCCGCGCCCTCGTCGCGGAGGCGTCGATCGTGTTCATGGACGAGCCGACCGCCTCGCTCACCCAGTCCGAGACCCGTGCGCTCCTCGCGGTGGTGCGCCGGCTCTCCGCGGCCGGGATCGCGGTCGTCTTCGTGAGCCACCGGCTCGTCGAGCTCATCGAGATCGCGGAGCGGATCACCGTGCTCCGGGACAGCCGGCGGGTCGGCGTCTTCGATGCCGGGCAGATCAGCCACCATCGCCTCGCCGAGCTCATGACCGGCCACGCCCTCGACACGACCGTGCATGCGCGCGACCGGAGCGGCGAGGAGGCGGTGCTCGAGATCCGGGGGCTCTCGCGTCACGGCGAGTACGAGGACGTGTCGTGCGCGCTCCATCGGGGCGAGATCCTCGGCCTGACGGGCCTCCTCGGAGCCGGACGGACCGAGTTCGCCTTGAGCCTCTTCGGAATGACCCGCCCGGATGCGGGCGAGATCCGGCTGGACGGGGCTCCGCTCGCCCTCGGCTCCAACCGGGATGCCATCGAGGCCGGCATCGCCTACGTCTCGGAGGATCGGCTGACCCTCGGCCTCGTCCAGGCGCAGTCGATCGCGGACAACGTGGCGGTGACCGTGCTCGACCGGCTGCGGCGGCTTCGCTGGTTCATCGACGCGGAACGAAAGGCGCGGACCGTCGGCGACTGGGTCCGGGACCTCTCGATCCGGATCGGGACCCCCGACGACCCGGTGACCACCCTGTCGGGCGGCAACCAGCAACGGGTGGTGCTCGCGAAGTGGCTCGCCACCACCCCCCGGGTGCTCATCCTCGACTCGCCGACGGTGGGGGTCGACGTCGGCGCCCGGGCCGCGATATTCGAGATCGTGCGCGACCTCGCCGAGCGGGGAATGGCGATCCTCCTCATCTCCGACGAGGTGCCGGAGGTCTACCACAACGCCGACCGCATCCTGCACATGCGCGGCGGGCGCATCGCGGGCGAACACCGGCCGGGGGAGACGAGCCTCGAAGCGCTCGAGGAGGTGGTCTATGGCTGAGCGCGGCCCGCCGCCGGACGAACCCCGCGCGACCGGGACGGGACGCGGCCGCCGCGGCCGCTCCTCCGGCGAGAAGCGCGGGACGCATGGGGCGCGCGGACTCCCGCTGCCGACCTCGACGGAGGGGTGGCTCCTCCTCGTCATCGTCGTCATCTGCGCGGTGCTCGGCCTCGCCACCGATACCTTCCTCACCCTCGTCAACCTCTTCGACCTCCTCAACATCAGCGCCATCAACCTCATCTTCGCGGCGGGGCTCCTCGTCGTGCTCGTGGCGGGCGGGATCGACATCTCGTTCGCGGTCGGCGCGTCGGTGGTCCAGTACCTCACCGCGCTCGCGGTCATGTCCCTGGGGGGCGGAAGCTGGGTGTCGGGGATCGCGTTCGCGATGGCCTTCGGCTTCCTCCTCGGCGCGTTCAACGCGGCCCTCATCCACTACTTCCGGATCATCTCGATCGTGGTCACCATCGCCACGTTCAACGTGTTCTTCGGGTTCCTCATGTTCTTCACCCGGGGGGTCTCCATCTACGACCTCCCCGACTGGTGGCTCGACCGGGTAATCCTCTTCGAGTACGAGACCGCGAGCGGCGACTTCACGGAGATCACCCTGCCGGTGGTCGCGACGGTGGTCGTCGTGGCCGCGACCTGGGTGCTCCTTCGCCGGCTCAACGTGGGGAGGCAGCTCTTCGCGCTCGGCGACAACCCCGAGGGCGCGCGCCGCATCGGGGTCAACATCGCCGCGATGCACTTCCTCGCCTACGGCTGGCTCGGGATCTGCGCCGGGGTGGCGGGGCTCATGCAGGCGCACTACGTGCAGGAGGTGGTCCCGAACGCGCTCTACGGCCGCGAGCTCGACGTGCTTGCCGCGGTGGTGCTCGGGGGGGCGCGGCTCGGCGGCGGCCGGGGGACGATCCTCGGCGTCATCCTCGGCGTGCTCCTCATCGCGATCACCCAGAACGGGCTCAACCTCCTCGGGATCTCCCCCTACGCATTCCAGATGCTGATCGGGATCGTGCTCCTCGCCGCGATCACGACCACGAACGTCTCCTGGGATGCGCTCCTCGGCCGCGGCCGGATGCGGCGGAGCGGGAGCCGGGCTTGAGCGTGCCGGGCTCGAACGGTCCGCGAGCCGCCGCGGCGCGCGGCCTCGATCTCGCGGCGCTCCTCCGGACCGGGCGCGGCGAGTACGTCGGCCTCGGGGTCCTCCTCGTTGGGGTGCTCGCCCTCTTCGGCTGGACGACGCCGCGGTTCCTCTCCCTCGCCACCTTCCAGTCGATGGCGTTCCAGATGCCGGAGCTCGGGATCCTCACCCTCGCGATGCTGATCCCGATCCTCTCCGGGGGGCTCAACCTCGCGGTGACCTTCTCGGCGAACATCTGCGGGCTGGCCGCAGCGTGGATCCTCCAGTCGCTCGGCGGACCGGAGGCGGGGATGGCCGCCTTCGCCCTCGCCCTTGCCGGCGCGCTCGCGCTCGGCACCTTCATCGGCTGGACGATGGGGATCATCGTCGCCTACGTCGGCGCCCATCCCATCCTGGTGTCGCTGGCCTACATGATCTTCCTTCGCGGGGTGGGCGAGTTCCTGACCCGCGGGGGCGACATCTCGGGCTTTCCCGCGTTCGTCGGCGAGCTCGGCCACGGCACCGTCCTCGGGATCCCCTTCCCCTTCCTCATCTTCATCGCCTGCGCGGTCTGGTGGCACGTCCTCCTCGGCCGCGCGCCGCTCGGCTTCTCCATCTACATGGTGGGCTCGAACATCGAGGCGACCCGCTACTCCGGGGTCGACACGCGGCGCGTCCTCACCCTCATCTACACCCTCTCGGGGCTGATGTGCGCGATCGCGGGGGTGGTGATGCTGACGAGGTTCAACTCGGTGCGGGTCGGGCACGGCGAGGCGTACCTGCTCATCACCGTGCTCGCCTGCTTCCTCGGCGGGGTGGACCCCTTCGGCGGCTTCGGGCGGACCGCATCGGTGGTGCTCGCCCTCGTCATCCTCCAGGTGATCTCGTCAGGGCTCAACCTCCTCGGGGCGAACCAGCACCTCGCGACCGCCCTCTGGGGGAGCTTCCTCGTGGTGGTGATGGTCGCCCGCTTCGTCGTGCTCCGAATCCGGGCCGGACCGAACCCCGACTCATGACGAGCCCGCGGGGGGCAGGCGGCGGAGGGTCTCCGGCAACAGCCATGCGGCGAGGGCCGCCCCCGCGAAGCCGACCGCTCCGGCGAGGGCGAGGGTCGCTCCGAGCGCGAAGAGGCCGGTCGTCGCGCTGAAGACGAAGGGTCCGGAGGCGTGGCCCGCGTCGCCGAGGAGGCGCCACACCCCGAGGAACTCTCCGCGGTTCGTGCGCGGCGAGAGGTCCGCCCCGAGGGCCATGATGATCCCGGTGCCGAAGCCGTTTCCGAGGCCGGAGAGGAGCGCGACCGCCAGGTAGGGCCAGAACGTGGTGGCGAACGGCATCAGGGCGAGGCTCGCCCCGAGGATCGCGAGCGACGGCACGAGGCTCCATTTGCGCCCGCGGGTGTCCATCAGCCACCCCGCGGGGTAGAACATCGCGGCGTCGAGGGCGGAGGAGAGCCCGAAGGCGAGGCCGATGCTCGCCGCATCGAGGCCGATCGCCTCGCCCCACAGGGGGATGAGGACCTGGCGGGCGGAGCGCACGAACTGCATCGAGACCGAGGCGAGCCCGCCGCGCGCGAACTCGCTCCGATGGTCACGAAGGATCCGGGCGATGACGGCCCCGTGCGGCTGGGCGCCGGCGCGCGCGCGAACCCGCGAGCGCCGCACGAAGATGACGATCAGCACGAGCCCGGCGACGTTGAGGATCGCGGCGGCGAAGAACGCGACCGCGAACCCGAACGTCTCCGCGACGAGGCCGCCCGCGGCCGGCCCGACGAAGAGTCCCACCCGCTGGATCCCGGCAATCACGGTGATCGCGCGGCCGCGGTACGCGACCGGGCATTGCCGGGCCACGTAGTTGAGCCTCCCCAGCATGAGCGCACCGAACCCCGCCCCGAGCACGAGGGCGAGCAGGCCGAGCACCCAGGGAGCGGCCGCAAGGGCGAAGCCGGTGCAGGCGACGGCCACGGTCAGGGTCCCCGCCGCCATCGTCACCTTGTCCCCGAGCCGGGTGACCGCGACCCCGGCCGGAACGTCGGCGAGCATGGTGCCGATGCCGCGCATCCCGAGCACCGCGGCGGCGGCGGCGGCCCCACCCCCGACCTCGAGGGCGTAAAGCGGAAGCAGGATGAGGGTCGCCTGGTGTCCGACCGCGATGCAGACGGCCGGAATGAAGACCGAGGGGGTCAGGCGCCGGAAGGCGGCCCGCCCGGCGGTTGACATCAGCCGGGCCAGGTCATCGACTCCGTGTGCCGCGCGCGGGAACGGGCGGCCGGACGCTCGGACCGGCGTGGACCGGCTCCGGGCGGACGGGTGCGCCGATCGCGAGCGGCCCGCCAGGGGCGAGGGATTCGGAGCCGCTCACCGGGAGCGAGAATGGGGTGAGAGCGGGTCTTCGGAACCGAGAGCCCGCTCTCACCCCATTTTCGGGACGCCCGCCACCGACGGCGGGCCGAATCGGGGGTTATCGAGGGCTCAATCGGCGGCGCTCTTCCGGGCCGCCGCGAGCGCGTCGAAGGTCGCCGCCTTCACCGCGGCCGGCACCACTGGCACGTCCTCGCGGGCGATGGGCGGCATGAAGCGCTTGCGGGCGACGGCGGCCTCGAGGTGGGGGCGCAACGACTCGGCCTTGCGCGCCTCGCGCCCGGCCGCCTCGGCCTGGAACTTCGGCATCACGGTGCGGGCGAAGAGCTCGAGCGACTCGCAGATGTTCAAGTGGGTATTGCGCCCCGCCTGCTGCATGAAGATGACCTGGTCGACCCCCGCCTCCTGGAAGTCCCGGAGGT
>JAJECB010000411.1 GCA_022822245.1 Gammaproteobacteria bacterium | reverse complement strand
CCCCGCCGGGTTCGACGCCCACTTCGAGGAGTACATCTGGCCGAACTGGCGCGCCGGCACGTGGGGGATCTGCGTCCATGGGTCCGAGCGCATGCAGAACGTCGCGCGGAAGACCATCGCCGTGAACCGCCTCAAGCGGCTCACCGGTGACGGAACGAAGGTCGGCTATTCGAAGGACGAGGCGAGCGAGGTCCACGCCGCCATGGCCGAGTACGACTCGGTCGTCCCCCCCTTCTCTCCGCATGACCACCATGGTAGCAGCCGCGCGCGCCTCGTCGAGGCGCTCGGGGACGAGGTCGGCTACGTGTTCAGCGGCGCCCGGAGGACGGCCACCGCGAGCCCCCGGGCCGGCGGCTCGCGAGGACGGGATTCACGGTCCCGGCGCCGGGAGCCGGCGCGGGCTTGACCGGAAACGAAGCGGACGTAGGGGACGTAGAGTCATCTACCCATGACGGCACTTCGGGACGTGGCGGAACCGGAGGCGACGGGCGATGCCGCGCTCGTCTAATCGGCAGGGTTGACGACTGGCCGGTTTCATCCGCAGCCTGCGCCCTTTGCGAGTGTGGCCGGCGTTCACTCCCGACGAGCGCGGATCACGCTGCTGCGAAGGGCTCCACCGCGATGTCCTCGGCGCGTTCGCGAGCCTGCCAGAGATCGTAAGCCATCTGCATTCCCAACCATGTCTCGGGCGTCGAGCCAAAGGCCTTCGACAGCCGGATCGCCATCTCCACCGAGATTCCCGTGCGCTCGTTCACGAGCTCGGAGAGCGCCTGTCGCGTGACGCCCAGCCCCTCGGCCGCCCGCGTCACGGAAAGACCCAGGGGTTCGAGGCATTGCCGCTTCACGATACCGCCCGGGTGCGGCGGGTTATGCATCCCCATGACCGGTCTCCCTAGTGATAGTCAACGTAGTCCACATCGACCGCTACACCGTCCTCGAACCGGAAGGTGACCCGCCAGTTGCCCGAGACCGAAACTGCATGGTGACCCTTCAGCGGTCCCTTCAGCTCGTGAAGGCGGAATCCAGGTAGATTCATTCCCTCGGGTCCGTGGCTGAGATCGAGTGCGGCCAGGATGTCCCGCAGCTTCTCCACATGGGCCGGGGCCACACGCCGTGCCGTCTTTCCCTCGTAAAGCGCCTTGAGCCCACGATGCCGGAACGATGCGATCACCACGCAACTCTACGCTGTCGCCTGTCAGTTGACAATTTGCAGACCGTCCATCGCCTGCTCCCGAGGCAACGCGGCGCCATCGCCGTTTGCCGCCTCAGGCGGCTTACCGATGACGGTCTCGGCACCCTCTGGCCCGATAGAGGGCAAGCGCGCCGCGCAGTCCACGGTCTTCATGGTCCCAACCGAATGCGGCGCGGAGGCACCGCCCGGGGTATCGAGCCGCCACGAGTTCGAATACCGTGTACATGTTGACGAACATGAAGGTGCGCAATTGACGGAACATCATTCGATTGCCGACGCGCGACGAAATCTCCCCTCGCTGGTTCGCGATGCGGAGAACGGCGAGACAGTGGAGATCACCCGCAAGGGCGAGCCCGTAGCGGTCTTGGTCAGCCACCGAGAATTCGAGCGGCTCGCCTCGGGGCGGCGGGGCTTCGGCGAGGCGTACGAGGAGTTCGCAAATGCGGTCGGGCTTTCCGAGCTCGCGCTTGACCCCGACGAGCTGTTCGGGGGTGTGCGGCAGGTAGGGTTGAAGTCCACGGCGAACGTGGGAGATGCGACGTGAGCAGGCGGCTGACCGCGATCGTCGAGCGCGAGGGCGATGGATACGTCGCCTTGTGTCCGGAAGTGGATGTCGCGAGTCAAGGCGCGACCGTGACCGAGGCGCACAAGAACCTCGAGGAGGCATTGACGTTGTTCTTCGAGACCGCCTCCGCCAACGAGGTCGAAAGGCGCCGGCGCGGCATTGCGTCCAGCCTTCGTTGAATTCCCGCTCCGAGAGGCCGGGAGCCACACTCCCGACGGCGGGAGTTTGCCCGGCCGCAGGCGGACGAATAGCCTTCCACTCATGACCACGCTTCGGGAGGTGGCGGAAGCGGAGGCGACGGGCGATGTCGCGCTCGTCTACGAGGAGGTCCGCCGGACGTACGCGGTCCCCTACGTCTCGTCGCTCTTCCGTCACCTCGCCGTCTATCCGGGTCTGCTGCCGTGGGCGTGGGGGATCGTTCGTCCGGCCCTGGTCTCCGGCGCGGCGCAGCGCCTTGCCTGGCGGCGGGTCGATGTCGCGGAGCTGCCGCCGCTGCCTCCACTCCCGCGGGAGGCGCTCGCCCGTCTCGGGGTCGACGCCGCGGGCCTTTCGGCGATCCGGACGGTCTGCGAGAGCTTCGCCCGGGTGAGCCCGATCAATCTCGTCGTCGCCGCCTGCCTCGCCCGACTGCTCGGGGAGAGGCAAACCGGCGCGGAGCCGGCGGTCGTCGCGCTCGAGCCGGCCGACTTGCCTGCGCCCTTGCCCGCCATGCCCGGCATGGTCCCGGCCGCGGAGTTGACCCCCGAGACGCGGGCCGTCCTCGCGACCTTCGAGACGGACCTCGCGGGCGAGGTGTTCGTGCCCGGGCTCTGGCGCATCCTTGCCCACTGGCCGGGCTTCCTTGGCTCTCTCTCCGCTTCGTTCGCGCCGCTCCTCCGTGACCCCGCGGTGCTCGACGCCTGCGAACGGATCGCCGATCGGATCACCGCCGTTGCCCCGTCCGTCCTCGCCACCCTCGACCCGCCCGCGAAGCCCGCACCGCTCGCCCCCGCCGAGACCGCGGCCGTCCTCTCCGCAATCCGGACCTATCGCGGCACGAGCCCGCAGATGGTCGGCTTCGGCACCCTCACCCTCAAGGCGCTCCCGACCGACTGACCGGACCCGCTTCGCTCTCACGCAGGGAAGCTCGCTCGGAGAGCGTGCTGACACCAAAGTCCGCAATGTCGACATATGGACGCTCGGCCACGATCTCGCCCGCGATGTGTTCGTAGCACTCGTCTCCGGATCGATCTGGAGTGACACCTGGTTTCACGCTATCGTCCGTCACGAAACGTGAGGTGTGGCCATGCAATTCCAGGCATTCGTCGAGGACGAGGTGTTTTCGCCGACGCTCGTCGCCGAGGCGCTCCGCACCACCAAGTCGGAGATCGCCGGCACCTTGGGCTTGGGAAAGGACGCGTTTACGCGTGCTTCGCGGATCCGCGCACGCAAGACGCAGGTTCGCCTGCGCCAGATGCTGGAGATTCTCAACCGCGCCGAAGCGGCGACGGGCTCGTCGCTCGCCGCCTATGCCTGGTTCCGCGCCGAGCCGCTGCCCGGTTTCGGCGGTGCGACCCCGGATCGGTTACTGCGCGACGGCCGAGCCGAGGACGTGCATGCCTATCTCGACCGGATCATGGCCGGCGGCTACGCCTGAGCCCCTGCTCGCCCGATGCGGTTCCAGGGAGTGGTCTATCGGGCACACAACCCGGAGTGGTCCTGGACGCCTCTGTCCGGAGAAGGAGCGCGGCGTCACGGTGGGCGCTTCAACCGCCGCGCGGCCCCGGCGCTCTACACCTCGCTTTCGCCGCTTACCGCCATTCGCGAAGCGCAGTCGCTCGTCCGGCCAATATGGTCGCCTTCGGCACCCTCATTCTCGAGGAGCTGCCGCCGGTCTGAGCGGGACCGGATGGAGGAGCGGTCCGTGGACGGCGACCTTGGGCCGCGCTCTACCGTTCCCCGTAGTGGCGCCGCCAGATCGGCCCGACGATGGCATGATCGCGTACCCCCGCCACGATCCGGGAGAGCCGGGGCAGCTCGATGTCACCGCGATGCCAGGCCATGAGCATCGCGAGGTAGATGTCCGCGACGGTCATCTCCTCGCCGAGCAGGAACGGCCCCTCGACATGCGCGTCGACGAGGGCGAGCGCCTCGTCCATGCGGCGAATCGCCGCGCTTCGCACCGCGTCGTACCCTTCGCGGTCGTCCGTGAACCGGAACGGATAGCCCCGCCGGATCACCGCCTCGTAAAGGTTCACGTTCGCGAAGATCGTCCAGCGCAGGAACGCCGCGTGCGCCGGCGTGCCGGGCGGCGGCGCGAGGCGCTTGTCGGGGAAGCGGAGCGCGAGAAGGATGAGGATCGCCGACGTCTCCGTCATCGTCGCCCCGTCCGGCAGGATCAGGGTCGGCACCTGGCCCCAGGGATTGGTTGCCCGGAAGCTCTCCGGCAACGGCGTTCCCACCTTCGAGTCGAGCTCGATCAGCTCGAACGGCGCGTCCGCCAGGGTCAGCGCCGCCTCGACGACGAATCCGCCGGAGCCCGGCCGGTTGTAGAGGGTGTAGCTCACGAATTCACCTCCTGCGTTGGTCAACGTGGTCCGTCGCGGCCGCCGCACCTCCTTCGATCCGGCGCGTCGACCGCGACCGGAACCGCACGGAGACCCTTCGAGTGTCTCCTCGGCTCGTGCACAATGCGCGCCTCTCGGTCATGGCGCCCTCCACCGCGCCTTCCGGGATGTGCGGTATCCCGCCTTCCAGGGTACGCCGGTTGCGCTCCGCGCGCCCGGGCTCCTTCGACGATCGGATACCGCCGAACGCCACGGAAGTGACCGGCGCGCGGCCGCTACCCATGGAGATTCGCGATGAGCCTTGACATCTGGAGCCTGTACGCCTCGGCGGTGCTCCTGCTCTGCCTGACGCCGGGCCCGAACAGTCTGCTTGCCGTCACCAACGGGGTGCGATTCGGGGTCGGGAGGACGCTCTTCTCGACCCTTGGCTGTGCGGCCGGACTCGCCCTCCTCATCGGCGCCTCGCTCTCCGGGCTCGGCCTGGTGCTTGCGGCCTCCGAGACGGTCTTCTACGTCATCAAGTGGCTCGGGGCCTGCTATCTCATCTACCTTGGCGTATCGCTCATTCGCACCCGCGGCGCCTTCGCCGACGTGCGCAAGGCGAGCCGGCCCGCCGCCCCGCCGAGCGAGGTCTACCTGTTCGGGCAGGGTCTGTGGATCGTGATCCTGAACCCGAAGGCGGTGATCTTCTTCGCCGCCTTCCTGCCGCAGTTCTACGACCCCGGGCACGGTCTCGTGCCCCAGTTCCTCGCGATGGCGGGCACCTTCGTCGGGATCGAGGTCGCCGTCGAGGTCCTCCTTGCCACGTTTGCGAGCCGGCTCTCCGCATACCTGGCGAATGGCGCGGGCATGCGCCTGTTCAACCGTGCGACGGGCGGCGTGTTCGTGCTGGCCGGCGCGTACCTGCTGACGTTGGAGCGTCCTCGCTGATGGCGAGAGCCTGCACGATGGCCGACTGAGCGGGGAGCGCCGAAGTCGGTAGCGTGAACACGCTCTAGACGAATCGCACGACGCGGCTCGTCGGGTATCCGTGCATCCCGTTGCTCGCAAAGGCGTATGCGTTCGAGCGCATGGGATCGCCGCTCACCACGATGAGGAAGTCGTCGGCGCTCGCCACCACCGGAACCAGCCGCTCCGGGTCCGAGCCCTCGGCAAAGACGGGACCCGCCCGCCCCTCGCGCACGAGCGCGTGCAGGTCCGGCCGGCCCGGCAGGAGGTTCGTCCATTCGCCGACGTACGACTCGAGCTTGCTCGCCGGCATGCGCGCGAGCGCGAAGAGGCGCTCCCGGAGCCGCTCCTTCGTCCACCCCGCACGCCGCAGGGTCCCGGCCACCATCGGGCTCAGGACGAGCAGCGGGCAGTAGGTCCCCGGCGCGAAGCCGAGGGTGAAGATGAGCTCCCAGCTCGTGTGCCGGACCAGCCCGTCCGCGAGGTAGGCGGCAATCCGCTCGGGGTCGTCGCCGAAGATGGAGCCGATGGTTCCGCCGCTCGTGAACCGGGCGACGGTGACGACGCTCTCGCCGGGCTCGAAGCCACGGTCCACCGCGAGGGTCGGCCAGGCGAGCGAGCACGCCGCGCCCTCGTGCTCGGCGAGCACCACCCGCCAGGTGTGCCCGAACGTGCTCTTGTCCGCGCCGCCCGGGAGGAACCCGGCGACGTTGCGCAAGTAGAGCCTGAGAAAGCGCCCGACGCTCGTGTTGGCCCGGTAGCCGTCCCGCAGGGCCGCCTCCTCGCAGTTGAAGTCGAGCGCGGACACCGCCCGGCCGCTCAGCACGACGAGAGCGTCGCCTCCCGTCGTGTCCCCGCTGTGCTCGACGCCGTAGCCCGGGTCGGCGAGCACCTCGGCGATGGCGACGAGCACCGGCATGTACTCGGGAAGGCAACCCGCCATGACCCCGTTCACCGCCACGTTGTGTACGGTCGCGGCCG
Organism: Gammaproteobacteria bacterium; assembly: GCA_022822245.1. Next base: position 17,049 of record JAJECB010000411.1, on the reverse strand, counting down.
AGCCGGAAGGCGCGAGCACTCCGATGCGGCGGTCCGGTGGATCGGGCGTGCAAGCGAGGAACCGGGCCACCCGCTCGGGGGTCGGCGGCACAATGGGGAGGCCGTCGCTCCAGCCCCGCGCCTCGAAGACGGCGTTCACCTCGTCGAAGCCGCCCTCGGCGACGATGTCCCCGGACTTCGGCTGCTCGCCCGCGGCGGCCGCGGAGACCGGCGTCGTGAGGTGCCGGACGACATCGGCGAAGGTCACGTCGCCGATCCCCGCGGCCAGCTCCTCGTCGCTCTGCCCGTCGACGTGACCCGGGATCCGCGCGATGGGCAGTGCGCCGATGCCAAGCCCCCGGGCCACGATCGAGCCTTGGCCGATGAAGCCGTCGCACACGAGCGACACCGATGGCACCCCGCACCGCTCGACCGCCGCGCTCGCCCGCATCACGGCGGGCGTGCACGCGCCTCAGGCGCCGATGCCGGAGATGACCGCGTCGACCCCGAGGTCGCGGAGGCGCGAAGGCAGGGCCTCGACGACCGCGTGCTCGTCTCCGCCGAAAGTGGAGCCGAACGCGTCGAAGCCGACGAATTCGACACCCTCGAACTCGGCCTCGAGCCGCCGCGCGAGGAGGGGAAAGATCTCCTCACCCCGGAACACATGGTTCCAGAGGAAGCCGACGCGCCTCACGCGGAGGCTCGCGGGACGCGGGGCAGGCTCGATCGGCGCTACCGCGCTGTCGCCGCCGGGCCAGAACGCGCGCCCCGGTTCGGTTGGTGGAGTCATGGTGGTGCGAGCGGTGGTGGCGGTCGTCGACATGAGAGTCTCCATCGGGTTGATGTACGCATAACCTGCACACGGGTCGGCCGGTGTCAAGGCCCGGGGTATCGAGTCGTCAGACAATCGACTATTTTGTGAATGCATTGAAACGCGGAGGTGATCGCCATGACGAAGAAGCAGGTCGGTTTCGTCGGGCTCGGAAAGATCGGCTCGAAGATGGCGATGCGACTGGCCCGGGCCGGGTTTCTTCGCGGCGTGTACGACCTGCGGCCGGAGGCGATGTCGGAGTTCACGGCACTCGGGGTGCGCGCCGCCTCGTCGCCGAAGGACCTCGCGATGGACGTGGACATGGTCGTGATCATGGTGGTGAATCTCGATCAGACCGAAGAGGTGTTGTTCGGTGCCGACGGAGCCGTCGAGGGCCTGGCCGAAGGCGCCATCGTCGCCTGCATGAACACGATTGGGCCGCGTGGGATCCGGGAGCTGGCGGCTCGTCTTGCCGAGCGCGGGATCAGGACCCTGGACGCTCCGGTGAGCACCGGAGTCAAGGGGGCGGAGGCGGGAACGCTGGAGATCATGGCCGGAGCCGAGCCCGACGTGAAGGACGAGACCGAGGAGGTCCTCGCGGCGATGGGCCGGGACATCTTCTGGGTAGGCCCGGTCGGGAACGGTCAGACCCTCAAGATGATGAACCAGCTCCTATGCTCGGTCGAGCTCGTGTCGATATCGGAGGCCCTGGTCCTCGGGGCGAAGGCGGGAATCGACGGCCAGACCCTCTACGAAGTGACTCGGGCCGGCTCGGGGAACAGCGCGATGTTAATGGGGAAGGTCCCGAAGATCATCGAAGGGGACTTCTCCTCCGAGGGCGACGTGGACATCCACCTCAAGGATCTCGACATCGTCACCCAGACGGCAAGGGAGCTTGGCGTGCCGCTGGTCCTCACGAACGTGGCGAAGGAGATCCTGAGAGCCGCGCACGCGATGGGAAGGGGAACGCTGGACGGGGGAGGCGTCATCACGGTCCTCGAGGATACGGTGGGAGTGAAAGTCCGGAAGGACGGGGTGTGACGCACCCGGCCGGGGCCGGGCCCGTCCTGCCGCGAGGGTCCGGGCGCGAGGCCGCGAGACGGGTCGATGTCCGCAAGGTCCGCGCGCGGCCGGGCTCCGGGGGAGTCCGGCCGCCAGGTGAATTCGAGATGCTCGGGCAGAACCGCCGGTGACGTCGCCGACGGCCCTCTCGTCTTCCGGCCGTCGTTTCAGATCTCGATCGATCGAAGGCACCGCCGGATCTCGTCCTCGCCCAGGGTCACGTAGTCATCCTCGGCGATGAGGTCGTCGATGTCCTTCTTCCTCACGATCAGGTACTCGGAATTGCCATACACGAGGTGTTGCCGGGTGCACGGTGCGAGTATCACGTCCGGGTTGTAGAACCAGGAGAAGTCGAAGCTCAGCTCCGGCTCCGCCACCAGGAACATGATCTTGCCGTAGTACACGCCGTGGGATACGACCACGTTCGGAACCGTCCTCAGAACCTTCCAGCCTCTCTTCGCGATTGCGTCGAGAAAGAACCTTTCGAGCACGCTCGGGTGAATGCAGGTCTCCACGTTGACGTGGATATGGGGAGTCTCCGGATTCACGATGAGCTCGAAGGCGTCGTTCCAGTGCGGGGTTTCGAAATAGGCGAGGATCTGCTGCTCTTCCTCGCGGCCCACGGATCTCCATTGATACCCGCGGTAGAAGGTCTTCATGTAGTCCTCGTCCCAATAGAGAACGTTCCGCCCCCCTTCGGCCAGCCGCTCTTCCATGGGCTCGAGCACGACGTCGTTCCGGAACCGCCAGATCATGTCGAAGTGCGGCATGTCGTGCGGATGGACCCCGTGAATGACGCCCGTCTTCGGGGCCGACCATCTCAGCATCTCGTTCACCCGGTTGACCGCCCAGCCTCTCATCGCGAGGTACTCCTTCACGATCCTTTCCAGCGAGACCGGGTGAATGGAGGTATTGACGAAGATATGGATGTGGCTGTTGATGCGAAGCGTTTGCAGGAGATCGGTGAAGTAGTTCCATTGATTGGTTCGAAAGTACTCGGCGACGCCCTTTGCGTAGTCAAGCTTCACGATCCGTCTCCCGACCCTGCCCGGTCCCGGAACCATACGTCAGGCGGCGGCAACGGCGAAACCCCTCGAACCCGAACGCCCTCCTTGCCGCATCCGGCCAGCTCTTCCGGGTGACGAGCGCGCGGCCGTGCCGAGTTGTCGCGTCGCCGGCGCGGCGCGCTAGCCCAGACCCCGGGCGAGCTCCCGATGCACCCGCACGTATCCGCGCGGCTGGTTCCGAATGAACGGGGCGAGCGCGGCGTGGGCGCGCGGCAGCGCATGGAACGGGATCGAGGCGTACGCGTGGTGCTCGGCGTGGTAGGGCATGTTCCACGCGAGGAACCGGACCAGGGCGTTCGTGTGCACGGTGCGCGAGTTCTCGAGCATGTCCGGGGTCATCGGACACCCGGTGTGCTCGGCAAGGAGGTAGAGCCTCAGCATCGGCTGCCCGAGGAGGACCGGAACGATCCAGAACCAGAGCAGCAGGCCGGCGGTGCCGGTCACGAGCGAGAGGACGCCGACCGCCGCATAGCTCGCGAGGAACACCCGCGCCTCGCGAACGACCCGTTCGCGCTCGGCACCGGGGATCCAGGGCTCCGTTACCCGTCCCGCCGCGAACCTCGCGATCCCGCGGAGCTGTCGCGCCCAGTACTGGGCCCCGCTGACCCGCCAGAGGTACTGGCGCCACGTGCGAAGCGGCGCGCCGGTGAGCTCGGGGTCGCGCTCCGGATCCTGCGTGCAGCGGTGATGCTCGAGGTGGAAGGCGCGGAAGAAACGGGGCGGCAGCACGAGAAGCCACCCGCACGCGACCGACACCGCGCGGTTGAGCCCGCGGCTGCGAAAGGCGGTGTAGTGGACCGTCTCGTGCAGCGGCGCGAACGCAAAGGCGAGGCAGGTCCCGTAGACCCAGGCGGCGGGCAGCATCCATGCGGTCTCGAGCGCGGCCGCGTAGACGGCCCCCGCGACCGCGATCACCCCGACGTGGAGGACGAGACGAACGAGCCCCTTGGCGTCGGAGCGCTCGGTGAGCCGGGCGAGGTCGGCCCGGGACAACGGATTCGATGCCATTCCCGAACCATGCCCGTTCCGGCCGACGGGCGCAACCGGCGCGCGGCGGGTGACGGGTGACGTGTGGAGGGCGGCACCGGGACACCGCCCCGCGGCGGACGCGAACCGCCGGAGGTCTCGAATCCGGGGGGCCATCCGACCGGCCTCGGCGCCGGCCCCGGCTTGACGGAGATCCTTGCCGGTGCGAGGCTTGCCGCCCCCCCACTACATGAAGGACACTCGCCGATGAAATCAATGAGACTCGGCATGGGCGCCCTCGTCGCCACGGGCCTTCTGCTCGCGCTCTCGGGCGCGGCCACGGCGGACACTCGGCAGGCCCTGTCCGCGGATAGCGTGCTCGAGACGATCAAGAAGCGCGGCGAGCTTCGGGTCGGCCTCTCGACCTTCGTCCCCTGGGCGATGCGCGACAAGAACGGTGAGCTCATCGGCTTCGAGATCGACGTCGCGAAGAAGCTGGCCGAAGACATGGGCGTTGGCATCGACTTCGTGCCGACGGCGTGGGACGGCATCATTCCCGCCCTCCTCGCCGGCAAGTTCGACGCGATCATCAGCGGCATGTCGATCACCGCGCAGCGCAACCTCACCGTCAACTTCACCCACCCCTACGCCAACACCGGCTACATCCTCATGGCGAGCACCGCCCGGGCCGACGAGAAGGGCCTGAAGACCCTCGAGGACTTCAACCAGGCGGGCATCACCATCGCCACCCGTCGCGCCACGACCGGTGCGGAGGCGATGAAGCGGAACTTCCCGAAGGCGAAGCTCATCTACTTCGACGACGACACCCTCGCCTACCAGGAAGCGGCCAACGGCAACGTCGACGGCGTTTCCTCGACGCCGCCCAAGGCGGCCTTCGAGGTCGAGAAGCGCGGCGACGCGCTGCGGGTCGTCTCGCCGAAGCTGATGTCCCCGACGCGCGAAGCCTTCGCGGTGCGCAAGGGCGACCCCGACGTCCTCAACTTCTTCAACAACTGGATCCAGGAGAAGCACGCGAGCGGGTGGCTGAAGGAGCGCCACGACTACTGGTTCACGACCCGCAACTGGGCGGACATGGTCGACACCGGCGAGTAGCGCGCCGTCCATCTCATCCGCCTGGACCATCCATCGGGGGGAAGCCCGGCGACGGGCTTCCCCCCGGTTCGTTTCCGGGCCGCGCTCCTTTCGTTCAGTGGTAGGCCCGGCCCCGGCGCTCCAGCCAATCGAAGGCGAGGGCGCAGGCGTAGCAGATCACGAAGTAGAGCGCACCGACGAAGATCCACACCTCGAAGACCCGCGTCGTCGATACCGCGATGTCGAGCGCGTAGAAGGTCAGTTCCTGGATCGAGATAAGGGATACCAGGGAGGAGTCCTTGATGAGGATGATGAACTGGCCGGCAAGCGGCGGGAGCACCCGTTGCAGTGCCTGGGGGAGCACCACGAGGCGCATGATCTTCCACCGCGAGAGCCCGATGCTCGCCCCCGCCTCGATCTGGGCGCGGGGGATCGACTGGATCCCCGCCCGGACGATCTCGGTTACGTAGGCGCCGGAGAAGAGCGAGAGGCAGATCACCCCGGCGATGAAGTTCTCGAGCAGCTTCGGCGGGGACGCCACCCACGCGATGACGGTGGCGGTGACCGGCGAAGCGTCCGTGACCAGGGCGTCGATTCCGAGAAGCGGCATGATCTGGCTCGAGATGAAGAAGTAGAAGACGAAAATGAAGACGAGCGGCGGGGTGTTGCGGACCAGCTCGACGTAGGCGCGGCTCAAGAGCCGGGGGAAGAGGCGCCGGCTCGTGCGCATCACCCCCATGATGCCGCCGACGATCGCGGCGAGGACGAGGCTCCAGATGGCGAGGCGCACGGTCGTGACGAGCCCGAGCACGAGCAGGTTGGGGGCGAGCGACCCGGTCTCTTCGTCGCGGCGGAGCAGGTAGCGGGGAATGACCCCCCAGTCCCATTCGTACGCGAGGACCGAGTTGACCTTCCAGGCGAAGAACGCGACGACCCCCGCCACCGCGGCCAGGATGACGACATCGAGCGGCTTCAGGCGGCGCTTCTTCGCGTAGGGGTTCACCGTCAGTCCTTTCTCGCCACGCGGCGCTCGAGGTAGCCGACCAGCACCGAGAGGCTGCACGTGATGACGAGATACACGCCCGCGACGGTGAGCCAGACCTCGAAGCTCATGAAGGTCTCGGCGATGATGTTGCGCCCTTCCGTCGTCAGCTCGAACACCGCGATGACGCTCACGATGGCCGAGTGCTTGATGAGGTTGATGAGCACCCCCGTCATCGGCGGGAGCATCAGGGGGACCGCCTGGGGCAGCACGACGAGCCGGTAGGTATTGAGGCGCGAGAGGCCGATGCTCGCCGACGCCTCCCATTGACCGCGGGGGACCGAGTTGATTCCGGCGCGGATGATCTCGGAGGCGAACGCTCCCTCGAACACGCCGAGGCAGAGCACGCCCGTCCAGAACCGCTCGATTCCGATGACCGGAGCGATCACGAAATAGAACACGAGGAGCTGCACGAGCATCGGCGTGTTGCGGATCGCTTCGAGATAGACCTTCGCGAGGATCTGGCCCGAGATCGAATCCGACATTCGCAGGAGGGCCGTCACGAGCCCGATCGCGAGGGTGAGGATCATCGCGTAGAGGGAGAGCTCGACGGTGACCGCGAGGCCGGTCATCAACGGCCCCCAGATGAGCTCGCCGTCGATGATCCGCCAGAAGTACCGGGGGATCCGGTACCACTGCCAGTTGTAGCCCATGGACTCGGCACCGCGGACGGTGAGCCAGACGAGCCCCCCGCCGAGCACGACGAACTGAACGACGTCGAACGTGCGGCTCCGCCACCACTTCGTGCGTCCGCGCGTCGCGCGCGGTGCCCGCGCCGGTGCCGGTGCTGGCGCCGGTGCTGGCGCCGATCGCGTGTCGCTGGCGACGGGCTCGGGAGACAACGCGCGATCCCTTCGACGCGAACCGCCGCCGCTCAGCGGCGGTAGGCGAAGGCCTTCTCGAACCGCCAGAGCAGGTAGTCGCCGCACAGGATGGGCTCGTCGTGCGGGGTCTCGCCCCCGGCGCAGAACGCGCCCGGATCGACCAGGGTCTCGAAGTTCGGGTCGTAGGCGAGCACCAGCGAGAGCCGCTCCCGGCCGCTCCGGTTGATCACGCGATGCACCGTGGACCGATAGCGGCGGTTCGACCAGCGCTCGAGCAGGTCACCGACGTTGACGACGAGCGTCCCCGGCAATGGCGGCATCGCGACCCACTCGCCGGTGAGCCGCTGGATCTCGAGTCCGCCGACGTCGTCCTGGGCGAGCACGGTGAGCATCCCGAAGTCGGTGTGGGGGGCGACGCCGAACCGGTCTTCGCCGGCGTCACGGGGGTGCGGCGGGTAGTACTGGAGCGACCCCCGGCTGAGCGGCCGGTCGCGATGCCGGATGAAGTGCTCGGGGTCGAGGCCGGCCCCCACCGCAAAGCCACGGAGGAGGTCTTCCGCGCAGGCGCTCGCCCTGTCGAACCAGGGCCGCACGCCGGGTGCGAGTCCCGGGGCGGCGGCCGGCCAGACGTTGGGTCCGGCGAGCGGGTTCGGCCGCGCCGCGCCGGCCCCGTTCCCGGCTCCGGCCTTCGTCCCGGCATCCGTCCCGGCCTCCGTCTCGCCCTTGCCTTCGACCTCCGCCTCGACCTCGAGACCCCAGTTGAAGCTCTCCTTGAGGTCGGGCTTCGCGTCGTCGTACATCTTCGTCGAGTCGGGCCCGAGCCAGCCATGGTGGAACCGGTTCGTGCGCGCCTCGTGCTTGGCCGCGGCCGGCAGCCGGAAGAGTTCGAACCCCGCGCGGCGCGCCCCTTCGATGGTCGCGGCGTCCACCCCGTGGTTCCGGACGTAGAGGAACCCCACCTCGGAGGCGGCCCGGGCGAGCTCGGCACCAACCCCCGTCGGATCGCTGCCGTCGCGCAAGGGTCCGACATCGATCACCGGCACCTCGTCGGCGGCAAGCGTCTCGGCCCTCGCGCGCGCCATCACTTCGGAACCGCGGGGCGAACGGGGGAGAGGTCACCGGGGTGCATCTCGTTCAGGTCCTTGCATGGGTGGCCTCCCGATTGTCGCATCGCCGGGGCGCCCGGCGCGCGCTCACGGCCCGCCCGATGGAACGTGCGCGCCGAGCCATGCCCGGACCCGCCGCTCGATCTCCGCCCGCCGCGCGGCACGCTCGAGCTCCATGGTCTCGTAAACGATGCGCCCGACCTCCCGGCCCACCGTCCGCTGGAGCTCGGCGTCGTCTCCGTTCGACACGGGCACGCGCACAATGACGTCGCCGGCCATGGTCGGCACCCGACCGTCCGGTCCCGCCCGAAGCTGTGGCGGCTCGTCTCCCGCGGCGAGGTTGCGGATCGCCTGGCGGAGCATCCGCCGGTAGAGGGCCACCCCCTTGTCGGTGGTCGCGAGCCGCTCGCCGGCGTGCACCGTGATCGGGCCCTGCGAAACTTGCGCCTCGTAGTCGCCCGGCATGCGAAGGCCCTCCTCCCTCGAGCGCTCGATGCCGGTCTGCCCGACGAAATCGACCTGGTTGAGCCCGACCCGGGTGCGGTCCCCCTTGCCGTCGAGGTCGAGCTCGTCGCTGAAGTGGCGGTAGGCGATGATGCGGCACCGGGTGTCGTCGACCGGCACCGTCCACTTGGTGATCCCGACCCCGGGAAAGAACTTCTCCCGGTCCGGGTTCTGGTAGATGTCCGGCGGCTGCGCGATGGCCGGGAGCATGACCTCGGCGGTCCGCACCCAGATGAAGTCCTCCCAGCGGCGGACGTTGGTGAGATGGATCCCGGTGCCGTCCTCGTGCGGGTGCCACTCGACCACCGGCAGCGCTCCCCACGCCGGGTTGAAGTGCGCGCGGGTCACCCGGGTGTGCAGGAACACGCTGTGGAACGGGTCCATCGGGTTCTCGGCCACCTGCAGCCAGTTGCAGGGGTAGTCGATCGCGTAGGGCACGAGCTCGTCGCCGGGCAGCGAGAGGGTGTCGAGCATGGGGAACCCGGGCCGCAGCTCGGGGGGGCCGAGGTAGGCGAAGACGAGGCCGGCCAGCTCGGTGACGGGATAGGCGCCGTGGCTGAGCCTCCGCGGAATGGGGCTCTCCGCGGGCTCCCCCGGCGCCTCGAGGATCGTGCCGTCCACGTCGAAGAGCCAGCCGTGATAGCAGCACCGGACCCCGCGCTCGGAGACGATCCCGTACTCGAGCGACGCGCGGCGGTGGCTGCAATGCTTGTGCAGAAGGCCGAGACGCCCGGAAAGGTCCCGGAACAGGACGAGTTCCTCGCCGAGCACGGTGACGGGGGTGGGATGCTCTCCCAGCTCCTCGGTCATCGCGACCGGGATCCAGAACCGCCGGAAGTACTCGCCGCACGGGGTGCGCGGGCCGGTGTGGGTCAGCTCCGGGTCCTCGCCCGCGACCGACACGCGGTGGTAGCCGCTGTAGGGCCGGGCGCGCCGGTCGGCGGTCGCGGTCATGTCCATGTTCCGCAGTCAGTGCGTGCGCCGCAGTATCTCACCGATTTCAATCGAGGCAAGGCGGCCGCGGACTTCGTCAGTGGACAGGAGCATCCAAACGGTCGCGGTCCTCATTCGGGAAGATCAACCGGACCCTGGCCACGGCGTGCACCACCGCTCTTCGGACCAACTCTCCAACCGCTGCGCCGTACGGACTCCCCCGGACCGCTTCGGGTGGTCACGGCAAGCGTGTAATGCCCGCCCGACCGGAGAATCCGCTGTCGAAGGTCAGGATTCGATCCACTCCGTTTGCCTGCATGACCGCAAGGTGCAGGCAGTCGCGCGCCGACAGTTCCGGTTGATCGATGGCGATCTCGCGTGCCGTATCGACGTCGCTTCGCTGCACCGGGAAAACGGAAATGACCAGATCATCGAGCAGCATGAAGGCGTCCGTGATCGCTTGACGGCGGTCGATCGCAACGAACCGGTGCAGAATTTCCTGATAGACCTCTGCGCTGGTGACGTAGTCCTCTTCGGGTTGGTAGCGCAAGAAGTCTTCCAGCCGCTCCCGGTTCGGGTGGGTGGACCCGACGAGGTACATCGGGACGTTGGAATCAACGAAGATCACGTCCGCGTGCGATGTCGGCCAGCATTTCTTCGATGTCCCCGGTGGGATGGTTGCAGCCCGATGCGCGGTCGAGCGCCTGCAGCCGTCGCTGTGCGCGCTTCGACAGGTGCGTGCTCCACCGTCGATCGACGAGACCCGCCTCGTCTTCCAGCTCTTCGGTGCGTTGGGTCACGAACCGGCGGATCTCGGTGATCATCTTCCGGTTCGTGGCGCTGCAGGCGGTTCTGAAACGTGTGTGCAGGCTCTCGGGAAGAATGATGCTCAACCGCTTGATGGGCTCGGGCTCCGAGACCGGGCCACCGGAAGGCGCGCGCGCTCGCTTTCTCATCTGCCCTCTCGAAGAGAGTCGGTTTGCTTCTCCAGCTCCGGCCGTGTCGGTCCGACCCCGAGGAGCTGAGGTCCATTTGCGTCCGGAACGCGTCTGAACGTCAGGACCAGCGAATGGATGGTTGGTTCCACCTTCGCTTTCATACTCTGCTTCTTTTGGATTTATTTACATTATTACATCTTGACATTTCTCGGCCCACTGAATCAAGGGAGTCGCCGGGGGTAAGATGGTCGCGAGGCTCTGCCGCGAGTCGGAGAGCGGCGGCGGGCCTCGGCTGCGCCCGAGCGACGCAAAGCCCATGAGCACATCCGTGGTAACCACTCCGATCTCGCAGGCGGTGGCCGAGGGCCGGCTGAGCCGCGAGGAGCTCCGCGGGCTGATGCGGCGCTCCGATGCCCTCCCGCTCTTGCACCTCGCGCTCTGGACCGCGACCGTCCTCGCGAGCGGCACCCTGGTGTGGCTCGCGCTCGACGGGCCGTGGCTGCTGCCCGCGATGTTCGTTCACGGCGTGGTCCTCGTGCACCACTTCTCCCTCCAGCACAAGTGCACGCACTACACCGCGTTCCGTACCCGCCGCCTCAACGACGTGGTGGGGGCCGCGTGCGGGTTCGTCATCATGCTCGCGCCCCGGTTCTTCCGCTACGAGCACTGCGACCACCACACCTGGACCCAGCTCGATGGGCGGGACCCGGAGCTCATCCCCCTGCCGAAGTCGCTCTGGGGGTACCTCGCCTACCTCTCGTCGGCCCCCTACTGGTGGGCGAAGGGAAAGGAGATCACGCGCCACGCCCTCGGTCGCCTCAACGAGAGCGATCGCGCGTTCATCCCGGAGGTCGAGCACGGCGCGATCTTCCGGGAGGCCCGGTGGATGCTCGCCGGCTACGCGACGGTGGCGACCGCGATGGTGTGGTTCGAATGGTGGACGCCGCTATGGCTGTGGTTCGTTCCGGTCCTGCTCGGCGAGCCGGTCATGCGTGCGATCCGGATGACCGAGCATGTCGGCATGCCGCTCGTCGCGGACATGCGGCGCAACACCCGCACGAACCTCGTGTGGCGGCCGCTCGGGTGGCTCTGCTGGAACATGAACTTCCACGCCGAGCACCACTACGCGTCGAGCGTTCCGTACCACGCGCTGCCGCGCCTTCACGCGATGCTCGCGGGCGACCTCCCGATCGAGCGCGGCGGTTACCTCGGGGCGCACCGGGACATGCTCGCCCAGATCCTTGGGCTCAAGCCGCGCGCCGACGCGCCGCTCCACCCCGCCCGATGAGCGAGGGACCCGCGTGGGTGGCGGTGCTCCCCGTCGACGAGGTCGAGCGGAACGGGGTGACCCTGGTCCGCGCCGCCGGCCGGGACTACGTCGTCTACGACGCGCCGGACGGGCTCTACGCCTCGCTCGCGTACTGCACCCACCAGGGAGCGCTCCTTCGCGACGGCTACTTCGACCGCCACCTCATCGAGTGTCCGCTGCACCAGGGCTGTTTCGACATCCGCACCGGCGAGCCGAAGGGAGCGCCGGCGACCCGCCCGCTCCGTGTCGTCGAGGCGCGGGCGCGCGCCGGCATGGTGGAGCTGCGCGTCGGGCGGGGCCACTCGCAGGCGCAGTCGGCTGCCACCGAGGAGACGGGAGCCTGATTGCGTACGGGACGCAGGTCAGGGGCGCCCGCTTCCCGGGATCGCGGGCTTCCAGTCCGCCCTGCACGCACGGGCAGGATGCCCGCGATCCCAGGAGGCCGAGATCCTGGAGCGGCGGCGGTCACAGCCTGATCCTTGTGCGCGGTCAGGACAGGGAATGACGCATGGGCAGTCTTGTACCATGCTCGCGATTGCGGCACGGACAAGCGCCACGGCACAGTACCCCGGAGGTGGCATGACTCCCGACGGTTCCCCGATGCTGGACGATTTCCTGGATGACGCGGCGATTGCCGCGCTGAAGCGTCCGTCGCTCGCCGAGGCCCGCGGCTTGCCGGCGAGCGTCTACACGAGCGAGGGCTTCTTCGCGCTCGAGCAGCGCTGCCTCTTCCCCCGGACCTGGACCGGGGTCGCCTTCGACGCGGACGTGCCGGCGCCCGGCGACGCGGTCCCGGTGTCGGTGGCGGGGGTGCCGATCGTCGTCCTTCGCGACGGGTCGGGCACGGTCCGCGCGTTCCACAACGTGTGCCGGCACCGCGCCACCATCGTGCTGACCGAGCCGTGCCGGGGTCTGAAGCAGCTCCAGTGTCCCTACCACGCCTGGACCTACGGGCTCGACGGCGCGCTCCTCGCGACCCCCTTCTGGGACGGCACCGCGAAATCGGAACGCCAGCCGGTCGATTCCGCCGCGAACGGGCTCGTGCCGGTTCGCTGCGGGGTGTGGAACCACGTGATCTTCGTCAACCTCGCCGACAATGCACCGCCGCTCGAAGAGTACGTCGCGCCGATGGCGGCGGGGTTCTCCCACCTCGACATGGACGCGCTCCGGTGCGGCTACCGGACGAGCTGGGAGTTCAACGCGAACTGGAAGCTCGTGATGGACAACTGGGAGGTCTACCACCACGTCTGGGTTCACGAAGGGATCTTCGAGCGCATGTCGGACGAGGTCGATCTCGAGACCGGCGAGCCGTACACCGAAACCGTGGCGGACGGCAGCACCATGATCCTCAAGGCGACCGCGCGCCGCCCGGAACGAAGCCTCGACACCGCGGCGGACGGCAGCACCCTGCCGCCCCTGCCGAGCGTCGCCGGGGTGGCGCAGAAGCACGGCATGGCCAACGCCGTCCTTCCCAACACCACCCTGACCCTCGGCCCGAGCGCGTACGTGCCCGGCATCTATACCCCGGTCGCGCCCGGCGTGACCCGGGCGGAGATGGCCTGGTACTTCGCCCCCGACGCGGCGACCGGTCCCGAGCACGAAGCGGCGCGCGGCGCCGCGCTCGATCGCTGGATCGGACCCACCCGTTCCAGGGACGACCAGCGCGGCATTCGCCCCCAGGACCACCGCTGCATGGAGCTGCAGCAGGCCGCCCGCGCGTCGCCGGTGGCGGACGACGTGAAGTTCTCCCCGGTGTGGGAGGCGGGAGTGCGCTACTTCCAGACCTGGCTGGTGGATCGGCTCCGCTGAGGGAAACGCGGCGGGCGGGCTCGCGCCCTCGACCGGACGGGGCCGACCGCACCGGGAGCGACGGCACGATGGACACGCTGGGAACGCTGGACGACTACTTCGATACCGGGGCGTATTCCCGCCCGATCTCGACCGGCTCGGCCGACGCGCAGGCGTGGTTCGACCACGGCCTCGCGTGGGCCTACGGCTTCAACCTCGAGGAGTCGCTGCGCTGCTTTCGCCGCGCCGCCGAGTCGGATCCCGACTGCGCCATGGCGCACTGGGGCGTCGCCTACGCGGCGGGCCCCTACTACAACCGCCAGTGGGAGCAGCTCGACGGGACCGAGCGGCCGAAGCGGCTCGAGGTGACCCATGCCGCGGCCCGGCGGGCGCTCTCCCTTCGCGACCGGGCGACCGGGGTGGAACGGGCGCTCGTGGAGGCGATGGCGGTCCGCTGCCCCTCGGACCGCGAGCCCACCGACTTCACGGTCTGGACGGAGGCCTACGCGGACGCCATGCGCGGGGTCCACCGCGAGTTTCCGGGCGATCCGGACGTCTGCACCCTCCTCGCCGACGCCCTCATGTCGCGCACCCCCTGGAAGCTCTGGGATCTCGAGACCGGTGAGCCTCGGGCCGGCGCCTCGACGCGCGAGGTCCGGGACGTGCTCGAGCGGGCGATGGCGGAGAGGGAAGCGGCGGGGCGGCCGGCCCACGCCGGGATGCTCCACTACTACATCCACTTGATGGAGATGTCCCCGACCCCGGAGGCGGCGCTTCGCGCCGGGGACGAGCTCTTCGCGCTCTCGCGAGATTGCGGGCACCTCCACCACATGCCGACGCACGTCGACTTCCAGTGCGGGCGCTACCACGAGGTCGTCTCCCGGAACTCCGCCGCCATTGCGCGCAACCGCAAGTACTTCGAGCGCTACGGGGCCCTCAACCTCTATTCCTACGCGCGCATCCACGACCTCCACTTCAAGCTCTACGGCGCCCTGTTCCTGGGTCACTACCGTGCCGCGATGGAGGCGGTGGAGGAATTCGAGGCCACCGTCCCGGAGGCGCTCATCCGGATCGAGAGCCCCCCCATGGCGGACATGCTGGAGGGCTACTACGGCCTCAAGCTCCACGCGCTCATCCGCTTCGGGCGCTGGCGGGAGATCCTCGACGAGCCGCTGCCCCCGGACCCGGACCTCTATCTCGTCACCACCGCGGTCTCGCACTATGCGAAGACCGTGGCCCACGCGGCCCTCGGTGACGTCGCCGCGGCCGAGGGGGAGAAGGAGCGCTTCGCTGCCGCCGTGTCGCGGGTCCCGCCGACCCGCACCCTGTTCAACAACGTGTGGCTCGACGTGTTCGAGATCGCGTCGGCAATGCTCGACGGCGAAATCGAGTACCGGAAGGGCCGCCACGACGACGCCTTCGACCACCTCCGGAAGGCGATACGGCTGGAGGACGACCTCCCCTACGACGAGCCGTGGGGCTGGATGCAGCCCGTGCGGCATGCGCTCGGCGCCCTGCTCCTCGAGCAGGGCAGGGTCGCCGAGGCCGAAGCCGTCTATCGCGAGGATCTCGGGTTCGACGAGCGCATCATCCGGGCGCGCCGCCATCCCGACAACATCTGGAGCCTCCACGGCCTCCACGAGTGCCTCCGGCGCCAGGGCCGGGACGCCGAGGCGGATCTCATCGAGCCGCGCCTCGAACGAGCCCTCGCCCGCACCGACGTCCCGATCCGCTCTTCCTGCTTCTGCCGCCTGACCCACGCCGCCTGACCGCCGGCCCTCGCTCCGTTTCGCCGAACCGGCCTCGGCCACCGGCGCATACGAACGCGCCGGGGGGTCGCTTCAGCGCTCGTTGCCCGGGAGGTACTCGCCTTCGCGGTCGGCGGCGATGAGGGGGGCGGGGCGCTCGGCGAGGGGGCCGAAGCCGCCGCCCCCCGCCGCGTCGATCCGGAGGATGGAGCCGGGCGGGAGGTCGAGCACCGCCTTGTCGGCGATGGGGCGGCCGTCGACGGCGAAGGCGGCGGGGGCGCCGTCCTCGCCGCCCGCGAGACCCCGGGCGCCCCGGTGGGTGAGATCCGCGAGCACGGAGAGGCGGATCGGGGTCTCGCCCGCGTTCCGCACCACGAATACCTGGCCGCAACCGCCCCGCCGCGCGCCCGCCCCGCCGCTCCCGTCCCGGATCTCCTTGCGTTCGACGACGAGCGGGGTCAGCGACTCCATGATCTCGACCGGGGTGTTGGAGGTGTTGGTCGGATAGCAGAGGGCGTGCGGCCCGTCGTTGCCGCTCCCCGCCCCGACTCCGCTCGAGACGAAGATGTGCTCGACGAAGCGTGCCCCGGGCGCGTTCGCGCCGCTGAAGACGACCTGGGGCCGCGGCACGCCGCTCTCCGCGATCACCCGCTCCGGCAGCGCTTCGGCGAGGGCGAGGAGCACCGCCGCGCTCAGGAACTGCCCGGTGAGGTGCCGGGCGCTCACCGCGGCCGGAAAGGCCGGATTGAGGATCGAGCCCTCCGGCGCCGCGACGGTGAAGGGGGCCGTCGTCCCGTGGTTGTTCGGGATGGACGGCCCGAAGACGCACTTCAGGGGATAGACGGTGTGGGCATACGTGTAGCAGTACGGGACATTGATGCCAAGCGGCTGCGCTGGCGCGGTGCCCTCGTAGTCGACCGCCACCCCTTCGCCGTCGAGGGTGATGCGGCACCGGATCGCGAGCTCCGCATCGAAGCCGGCCGCGGTCACCTCGCTGGTCCAGGTGCCCCGGGGCGCCGCCTCGATGGCCGTCCGGACGGCGCGCGTCGAACGGGACACGATCTCGCCCGCGATCCGCTCGTAGCGCTCCTCGCCGTACTCGCCGGCGAGCTCGACGACCTGCCGGCTCGCCCGCCGGCAGCAGGCGGCCATCCCTTCGAGATCCCCGATGACCTTGTCGGGTACGCGGACGTTGCTCGTGATGAAGCGCTGGACGAGGGGGTCGCGGCGTCCGCGCCGGGCGTAGCGGGTAACCGGGATCCGGAGCCCCTCCTCGAAGATCTCGCGGCTGAGGGCCGAGTAGAGCGTACCGCCGATGTCCGGCCCGTGGGCCGAGATCGCGACGAACCCGACGAGGGTGCGGCCGGCGAGGATCGGGGCCGCCATGGTGATGTCCTGGAGGTGCCCGGATCCGATCCACGGGTCGTTGGTGATGACGAGGTCCCCCTCGCGCCAGTCCGCCGCCGGGTACTCGGCGAGGAACGCGTCGAGGGTCCGCGGCAGGGTGCCGATGAACGACGGGCTCGCGATGGCCGATTCCGCGAGCGCGCGCCCCTCCCGGTCGAACACCACCACCGCGAGGTCCTTCGATTCGCGGATGGTGATGGAGTAGGCGGTGCGGATCATGGTCGCCGCCGCCTCGTCCATGATCGAGAGGAGCCGGCTCCAGACGACCTCGATGTCGCCCGGCGAGAACCCGTCCGCCCGCGCGTCGGGCCTGGCATCCGCCCTCGCTTTCGCCTTCCCTCCTCGCCTCTCGCTCGCCGTCATCGCCCGTCTCCGTCGAGGTCGATCCGCAGGTTCCCGAACGGGTCGACGCCGAACCGGGCCCCCGGGGTCACGACCGTGGTGGTCTGGCGCTCGACGACGAGGGCGGGCCC
>JAJECB010000332.1 GCA_022822245.1 Gammaproteobacteria bacterium | reverse complement strand
CACATGCCGCGCCTCGTCGAAGGTTCCGCCCCGTCCGCGAGCCTGTCGCCCGCCCTTGCACGACGGTGGGGCATGTCGGGCGAGGTGGTCATCGCGGGCGGGGCGGGGGACAACGCGGCCGGGGCGGCCGGGATCGGGACGGTGGCGCCGGGGAGGGCGTTTCTCTCCCTCGGCACCTCGGGGGTCCTCTTCGCCGCCAACCGCGCGTACGCGCCGAACCCCGAGCGCGCGGTCCACGCGTTCTGCCACTGCCTGCCGGACACCTGGCACCAGATGTCGGTGATCCTGAGCGCCGCCGCCTCCCTCGCGTGGGCCGCCGCCGTCACCGGCACGGGCGACGAGGCCGCTCTCGTCGCCGAAGCGGCGACGGCGGAAGCGGGCCTCGAGCGCGCACCCCTCTTCCTCCCCTACCTCACCGGCGAGCGCACCCCCCACAACGACCCGCATGCGAAGGGCGTGTTCTTCGGCCTCGACCAGGCCACGGGCCGGAGCGACCTCGGGTGGGCGGTGCTCGAGGGTGTCGCCTTTACCTTCGCGGACGGGCATGACGCGCTCGGCGAGGCGGGGACGGAGATCGACGAAATCTCGGTCATCGGCGGCGGGGCCCGGAGTGCGCTCTGGGGCCGCATCCTCGCCGCCGCGCTCCGCCGCCCCCTCACGTACCACGCGGGGAGCGAGGTCGGTCCCGCCCTCGGCGCCGCCCGGCTCGCGCGCCTCGCGGCGACCGGCGAGCGCCCGGACGAGGTCTGCACCCCGCCGCCCGTCGATCGGGTGGTCGAGCCGGAAGCGGATCTCGCCGAACGCCTCGCCCCGCGCCTCGAGCGCTGGCGCGACCTCTACCGCGTCCTCCGCCCCGAGATGCGCCGCTTCGACGACGCCTGAGACCGCCGACGACCGACCGCCGGCACACGCCGGGGCGTCAGCGAGAAAGTCGTACCGCTCAGAGCTTCATGCGGCAATGGCGGCATGGTCGATTCGACGGGTCGCGAACTGGATCGACGCGACAATGTCTTCGCGTTCGAGGTCGGGCATCTCATCGAGTATCTGCTCGAAGGAAAGCCCGCTCGCGAGCAGATCCAGGACGTCCGACACCCGTATTCTCCTCCCTCGAATGCAAGGCCGTCCGCCGCACTGATTCGGATGGAAAGTGATTCGTTCACCAGCTTCGGACATTGCGCTATTCCCTTCTTCCCGATGCAGGACGAGGGGCGGGGCGTTCAGGCGGGGCGGACGAGGGCGTGTCGCTTGCGCCCGGCGGAGAGCTTGATGGCGCCCTCGGCGGTGAGGTCGTCCGGCCCGACGGTCCCGGTCTCCTCGCGGAACGGCTCGTCGTTGACCCGCGCGCCGCCGCCCCGGATGAGCCGGCGGGCCTCCGAGTTGCTCTTGACGAGTCCCGCCTCGCGCAGGAGGTCGTAGACCGCGACCCCCGCGTCGAGGCGCGCCCGCGGGATCTCGATGGTCGGGAGCCCGTCCGCGAGCCCGCTCGCGCCCGCTTCGGGGCCGAACGTTCGCCGCGCCGTCTCCGCCGCCTCCCCGGCCGCCTCCCCCCCGTGGCAGAGGGCGGTCGCCTCGGTCGCGAGGATCGCCTTCGCCTCGTTGATCTCCGCCCCTTCGAGCGATTCGAGCCGGGCGACCTCGTCGAGGGGAAGCTCCGTGAAGAGGCGAAGGAAGCGCCCGACGTCCGCGTCCTCGGTGTTCCGCCAGTACTGCCAGTACTCGTAGGGTGAGAAGCGGTCCGGGTTGAGCCACACCGCCCCCGCCGCGGTCTTCCCCATCTTCGCCCCGCTCGCGAGGGTGAGGAGCGGGGAGGTGAGGCCGAAGAGCTCGAGGCCGGTGGCCCGTCGCCCGAGCTCCACCCCGCACACGATGTTGCCCCACTGGTCGGAGCCCCCCATCTGAAGGCGGCACTCGTAGCGGCGCCCGAGCTCCAGGAAGTCGTAGGCCTGGAGGACCATGTAGTTGAACTCGAGGAACGAGAGCGGCTGCTCGCGGTCGAGGCGGAGCTTCACCGACTCGAAGCCGAGCATCCGGTTCACCGAGAAATGCCGCCCGTACTCTCGCAGGAACGGGATGTAGTGCAGGGCGTCGAGCCAGTCCGAGTTGTCGACCATGAGGGCCGCGTCGGCGTCGAAATCGAGGAAGCGCTCGAACACCCGCCGGATCCCCGCGATGTTGGAATCGATGCGCTGCTGCGACAGGAGCTGCCGGCTCTTGTCCCGGCCGGACGGGTCGCCGACCTTGGTGGTGCCGCCCCCCATGAGGACGATGGGGCGATGCCCGGTGCGCTGCATGTGCCGGAGCAGCATGATCTGGACGAGGCTCCCGACGTGCAGGGAGTCGGCCGTCGCGTCGAACCCGATGTAGCCGGTAATCCGACCGGAGACGGCGGCCGCGTCCAGCGCTTCGAGGTCGGTGCACTGGTGGACGTAGCCGCGCTCCACGAGGGTGCGCAGGAACTCGGAGCGAAGCGATGCGGGTGCGAGCGAGGGTGCGGTGGTCATGGCGAAGGGGCGGTCGTGAATGCCGGCGTTCGGGGAATCGGAATCGCGGAGAACGGAAGGAAACAGTATAAGGTGCCGCGGCGCCCGTCATTGCCGCTTCGGAGCGATCGTTCCCCCGTGCTGGTCACGGGAGGATCCGGGCCACGAACCGGGGGGACACGCCGCGCGGGGGCCGGCTCGATCCCGGTCCGGGCGCCGCCCGAACAATACGGAAGGCAGCAGTGCAGGAAGTCGACGCAACCCGAGCGAAGGAGGCTCCCCCGGGCCGTCCGGATCGCCCGGCCCGTCCCCGGCTCACCCTCCTCGTGGTGGCCCTCGGGATCTCCGCGGGGCCGCTCGACACCTCCGTCAACATCGCGTTCCCCGCCATCACCGAGGCGTTCGACAACGACGTCTCCGCCATCCAGTGGGTGATCATCTGCAACGTCCTCACCTACGCGAGCCTCATGCCCGGGCTCGGGCGCCTCGCCGACATCGTGGGTCACAAGCGGGTGTTCCTGGCGGGGCTCCTGTGGAGCGCGGTCGCCCTCGTCCTCTGCGGCCTCGCCTCGTCCTTCGGCTGGCTGCTCGCGGCCCGCGTCCTTCAGGGAGCGGGGATCGCGTTCCTCCTGAGCTGCGGCCCCGCCCTCGCGACCCTCTCGTTTCCGGAACGGGACCGCAGCCGGGTCCTCGGCTGGTACACGACCGGCTTCGCGGCCGCCCTCATGCTCGGGCCGATCATCGGGGGCACCCTCGTCGACCTCTGGGGCTGGCCAGCCGTCTTCTGGTTCCGGCTGCCCCTCGTGCTGATCGTGGCCGTGCTGGTCGTCTTCCTGGTGCCCGACCCGGGCCACGCGACGCCCGGCGAACCCTTCGACCTTCGCGGCGCGCTCGGGCTCGGCGCCACCCTCGCCGCCGCCCTCCTCGCCCTCAACCAGGGGCCTCACCTCGGCTGGGCCGCGGTTCTCGTCGTCGCCGGAGCCGCGCTCGTCGCGGTCTGGTTCGTGCGCCACGAGCTCCGCACCCGGCACCCCGTCATCGACGTTCGTCTCTTCCGGATCCGCCGGTTCGCGGCCGCCAACGTCGCTCATGTGCTCATGAACCTCGGGAGCTTCACCGTCTTTCTGCTGACGCCCTACTACCTCGTCCGGGTTCTCGGGGCCGGGACGGCGGTGGCGGGGCTCCTCCTCGCCGCCTCGCCGCTCGGGATGATCGTGGCGTCTCCGATTGCCGGCCACCTCCTGCGATTCACCGGATCGTTCCGGCTCGGTATCGCGGGCCTCGCCCTCCTCGGAGCGGCGCTCTGCGGTATCGCGATGCTGCCCGTCGAGGCGGGGGCGGCGGTTCTCGTCGCCGTGCTCTTCGCCCATGGCTGCGGGCAGGGGTTCTTCCAGGTCGCCAGCATCGACTTCGTCATGGGCAGCATTCCGCGCCGCCGGCAAGGCGTCGCGGGGAGCATCAACATGGTGACCCGGACCGTCGGGGTGGTGACGGTGGCAAGCACGGGGACGCTCCTCTTTGCCGCGCTCGGGGGCGAGTCCGCAGGCGACGAGGCGTTTCTCTACGCCTACCGGATGACGTTCCTCGCCGCCGCCGCGACCGTCATCCTCGCGATCGCGGTCCTCGGCGCGGTACGGGCGGGCCCCCCGCGACGTGCGGTCAGCCGGTAAGATCTCTCCTCCGACGCATCCCCGCCGATGCCGGCCGCTTCCAACCGGAAAGGAACATGACCAGCGACCTCGACGCCACCACCTCGAAAGGCCTTCGCAACCGCTACGCGATCTGCGGGGTCGGCGAGACGCCCTACATGCGGGGCTCGAAGTACACCACGCGCTCGCTCGCGACCTGGGCGGTCAAGAACGCGATGGACGACGCCGGGCTCGCCGCGGCGGACATCGACGGCATGCTCTCCTACTCCGGGAACGATTCGACGTTCTCGACCTTCGTCGCCGGGGACCTCGGGATCCGCCTCAACTTCTACATGGACGTGCACGGGGGCGGGTCGAGCACCGAGGCGCTCGTCGGGATCGCGACCGGGGTCATCGAGGCCGGGATGTGCAATACGGTCGCCATATTCCGGGCCATGAACGGATACTCGCAGGTTCGGATCGGCGGCACCGGCGCGCGCTCCGCCGTCCCCATCTCGGGCGACCAGATCCACATGCGCGCCTACGGGTGGCAGAGCGCGGGCCAGATGTTCGCCCCGACCTTCATGCGCCACCTCCACGACTACGGGACCACTCCCGCCCAGGTCGCGGCGGTCAAGGTCGCCCACAGCAAGCACGCCTCCAACAACCCGAAGGCGTTCTACCGGAAGCGCTACACGGTCGAGGACGTGCTCGCGAGCCGCATGATCTGCAAGCCCCTCCACCTCCTCGACTGCTGCGTGGAGACGGACAACGCGACCTGCATCATCGTGACCCGGACCGAGCACGCCCGCGACCTCCGCCCCCGGCCGGCCCTCATCCGCGGGGTGGTGGGGCGCTGCTGCAAACCACGCGCGGACAGCTACTACCAGCATGGGCCGCTCTCGACGGTCGCGGGTCACTATGCCAAGGACATCCTGTGGCGGAACGCGGGGCTCGGGCCGTCCGAGGTCGACCTCACCGGCTCCTACGACGCGTTCACCTTCACCACCATGCTCCAGCTCGAGGACTACGGCTTCTGCAACAAGGGCGAGGGCGGGGAGTACGTGTCGAACGGCACCATCGAGCTCGGCGGCGCCCGGCCCAACAACACCTCGGGCGGCCACCTCTGCGAGGGGTACACGCACGGCATGAACATGGTCATCGAGAACGTCCGCCAGCTCCGGGGCGAGGTCGACGACTCGTGCCCGGTCGGGGAGGACGGGACGCCGCAGCACACCTACGACTATGGGGAAGGGGGCTGCCGGCAGGTGCGGGACGCGGAGATCAGCGTGAACCTCGGCTGGGGGACCCCCGGACTCGGGTCCGCGATGGTCCTCGAGCGGGGCTGAGGCGAAGGCCGTGGCCTGCGGTGGCGAGGTGCTCCCGGGCCGCGCTGCGGGCACGGCGAGCGTGACGAGTTCGAAGCGACGGATACGGAGGAGCGGGCGATGCCGCTAAGGGGCGACTACCTCGGAATGACCCTCACCATCGACGATGTGGACGAGGAGAATCGCGAGTTCTTCCGCTACTGCCACGCGGGCGACTTCCGCCTCCAGCGCGGGAGGGAGAGCGGCCTCCTCCGCTACCCCCCGACCACCGCCTGTCCGTGGACGAGCGAGCGCGAATCGGAGTGGGTGTCCGTGGAAGGCAAGGGGACCGTGCACACCTACACCGAGGTGCACCATCCCATCCAGCCCGCGTTCCGGGACCTCGTCCCCTACCTGATCCTCCTCGTCGACCTCGACACCCAGAAAGGGGAGCCGACCGAGCACGAGGCGCTCCGGGTGGCCGGAAACCTCGTCACTCCGGACGGTGCGTTCGCCCCGCCGGAGATGATCGAGCGGGTCGGCATCGGGACCCGGGTGCGGATGGTCTTCGTCGAGGTGTGCGACGGGATGTCGATCCCGCACTGGACCATCGACGAGGAAGCCGAGCAGCCCGACCCGCCCTGGCGCTACCCCGCCGCCTGAATCCGGGCCCGTACCAGGGGCCCGGGAGTTGCTTCGAACCGTCGTCGCCACTCCACCGCACTCGCCGACACGTACGCATTGATTGCCGCGCGGGACCAGGCCGCGGCCGGTTGCTGACGCGAGCCCGCCCGCCGTACCGGCCGCTTTGCCGCCGACGCGGGTAGCGCACCGTGCCTTCCGATACCCCCATCAACCGAGCCGTATGGCGGTTCGAACCCTGTCCGTCTATCAACTTCCTGATCGTTATACGAGCCTCCAACCGAGCCGGGCGATGCTCCGCTCTCGTCCGCGCGAACAGAATCGGTACCGGGCCAAGGAGCATCACGACGCGGAGGCAAATCCGGATGCCGCCTTGGCTCGACTCTACGGGGCTCGCTCTACATCCGGCGGCAGGATCGGCGAAGATCGCCGCCCCACGGGGGAGTGGATTTCGTCGGGGCGGGATTCGAGCCGCGAGTGGACCCGTCTTGCACCGGGGGCACGAACTCACCGCACGAGAGGACCGACCGTCCGGATGAGCGATTCGAGCCTGTCTCCCGCCCCGGCAAGCCCGGTGGCGACTCGGAGCTTGGGGAAGACCGGGCTCGTGGTCACCGAACTCGGCTGCGGCGGTTCGCGGATCGGAAATCTCCATGGATTGGTTTCCGAAGCGGACGCCGAAGCCACGGTGGCGGCCGCCCTCGCGGCGGGCGTTCGCTACTTCGACGTGGCTCCGTTCTACGCCGGTGGACTCGGCGAGCTTCGGCTCGGCCATGCGCTGCGCACGGTCCCCCGTGATTCCTACGTGCTGTCCACGAAAGTGGGGCGGGTGTACGAGCCGTTGCCACCGCACCGTTCCGCGCCGCCCGGCGCGCTGCCTTTCTCGTTCCGCTTCGACTACAGCTACGACGGAGCCATGCGCTCCGTCGAGCAGAGCCTCCTCCGGCTTGGTACCAACCGGATCGACATCGCGCTCATCCACGACATCGATCCCTTCACCCACGGGAGCGAGGCCGCCGCCGAGGCGCGCCGACGCGAAGCCATGGATGGTGCCTACGCGGCGCTCGACGAGTTGCGGCGCCAGGGTGTCGTCACCGCGACCGGCATCGGGGCGACCGACTGGCGGATGATGGAGGCATGCGCCCGGGAGGCGGACTTCGACTGCTTCCTGCTCGCCATGCAGTACAGCCTGCTGCGCCACGATTGCCTGGACAGCTTTCTGCCGCTGTGCCATTCGAGGGGCATTCCGGTCATCGTGGGAGCGCCGTTCGGCTCCGGCCTGCTGGCCCGGGGAAGCGCCGGCTCCGGTACCTACGAATACCGAACCGCGGATGAAGAGATGCGAGGCCGGGTGGAGGCGATGGAAGCGGTTTGCGCAAGCCACGGAACGAGCCTCCTCGCGGCCGCCTTGCGTTTTCCCCTCGGGCATCCGTCCGTCCCGGCGGTTCTGCCCGGCCCGCGCACCGCGGCCCACATGGAAGCCTGCGTTCGAGCAATGGCGGAGCGCGTTCCGCGGGCACTCTGGCGCGACCTCGAACAACAGGGATTGATCCGGCCCGACGCACCGGTTCCCACGGAAGAGGACGGGTCGGACCAGAAGCCTTGAGCGGTCCGGAAGTTCGCAGACGGGTCAAGTTCGCAAAGCGGTTTCATGGACAAGGGGTACGAGGCGGTCGCCAGGAGAAATGCTTGTATTTCTCCCGGTCGGTGGGTGTGGAGTGCAATGAGCACGGGCGACGGTTTCCGTGTCCCGGACTACCCCTCGCGTCGTCGGGTCGCGCGACTCTCGACGAAGGCCCGCATGCCTTCTCCGCGATGCTCGCTCTCGAACGCCCGCGCCAGGCTGCGTCGCTCGAAAAGGAGGCCCTCGGAAAAGGAGGTCTCGTAGGCCTTCAGAACGCATGCCTTTGCGAGGCGGAGGGCAAAGAGGTTCTTCCCGGCGATGACCGCGGCCAGCTCCAGGGCGCGTTCCACGGTGCGGCTCGGATCCACGACTTCGGCCACCAGGCCGGCCGCGAGGGCTTCCGCGGCGTCCATGGATTGACCACTCAGGATGAGGCGCATGGCAAGGGACTTGCCGGCCAGCCGGGGCAGGCTTTGGGTCGCGCCGTCGCCGGGATGAATGCCGAGATTGATCTCGGGCTGCCCGAAGGTGGCGCCCTCGCCCGCGATGACGATGTCCGCCGCCATTGCCAGCTCATGGCCCCCGCCCAGGGCGTAGCCGTTCACGGCAGCGATCAAGGGCTTGGAAAAACTCCGGATCGTTTCCCAAGCGGCGAGTTTCTCGGGGGCGAGGGCCGCGTCCGAGCCGCGCTCGTGCTGATCCCTGATATCGGCGCCAGCGGAAAAGGCCCGATCATCGCCGGTCATTACGGCGCAGCGGATGCCGTCGTCGGCTTCGGCGCCGGACAGGGCGCGGGCGATCTCGGTCATCATGGCGACCGAGAGCGCGTTTCGTTTCTCCGGCCGATTGAACCTGATCAGCATGACGCGGGGTTCGGCAAGGTCGACCGAGATGAACTCGAACGGCGTCCCCGCCCGCGGTTCCTCGCCGTGCGGGTGCTTCATCTACCCGCCGGCCTCGAATCCCGGGACCTTGAACAGCCGGCCCGGGTTGTCCGCGACCATCACCCGGATGTCGTCATCCGATACGCCGGTGCTGGCCACCATGACCAGCCACTCGCGCAATGCCTCCACGGGCGGTGGCAGAACGTAGGAGCCGCTGTCGCTGGAGAGCACGACGTTGGCGCATCCGACCGCCTCGATGTTCGCGGCGACCGCCTCCAGATCGACGGCCGCGAAACGGTGCTTCTCCGCGTCAATCATCGTCTGGCCGATCTGGGTGGCGTGGCTCATCACGAAGAAGGCGAATTCCACGCAGGCGCCCAGGCCCACGAGCTCGGACACGGTCGGCGGGTCGTAGTAGGAAGCGGGACACAGAATTCGGCGGCAGCCTCGGCGCGCCGCCTCCTCGACCACGCGCACGCACTCGGGACCGGTGACGTGGCCCGTGTTGAAGACCACGTCCCGACTTGCCACCAGTTCCATGATTTCGGGAAGGGGGTCGGGGAGGGGACCCGTTTCCGGGATCGACAGGCAGGACTCCACGTAGGCCGGGCTTCTCCCCTCCGCTTCGGCGACCATCTTCGTGTGATGACAGGGGAGAGAGACGAAGCGTGCGCCCGTGCCCGGTCCGTATCCCATGTCGAGGGCGGTTGCCACCACGCGAGCCGAGAGGCCGCCCACGTAGGGCTCGAGGACGATGCCGCCGAAGATGTCGACGCCCAGGTGGCCGAGCTCGCGCATCGCGAGGGCCGCGAGACCCGAGCTGTTGGCAAAGACATCCATCAGCCCGAGGCCCTTCATGCCCGCCGCCGCCGCCTGTCGCGCCGCGTCGAAGGCGGTCGCGGTGCGGTCGTTGATGTGCGGGCAGCAGTGGACGTGGGAATCGACCGCGCCTTGCAGCCGGTCCATGCCGGCGATGGAATGAGCGTTCATGGGTCAGGTGCTCCCGTGGGGACGGCGGCGGAACATCTGCACGTGCTGTCCATGCTGCAAGATGCCCCGGCGATGCGCGACGAGGTCGATGGACTGGGCGATGATTCCCCGGTCGGCGCGGGTCCGGCTGGCCCGCTTCCCCTGGATCGTCACGTCGAGAAACACGGTGTCCCCGACACGAAGAGGGCGGACGCGCCGCCAGCGCCACGAGAGCGAGGCCATCGGGGTGCCGACGCCCCGGTCCGGCGCGAGACAGTGCTTGAGACCTTCGACGAGGGTGAGTCCGAACAGGCCGGCCGAAGCGTCCCCCGTGAGTCCTGCGAAGGCGGCAAGCTCGAACGCCCCGAGCGTGTGTCCCGGCGTCGTGAAGCGATCGCCGACCTCGAGGTCCTCGAAGAAGACGCCCGTCTCGTCCGCTTGCTCCGGGGCCGTGGCCGGGGCGGGCGGCGGTGTCGGATCCTGGCGCACGACAACGTCGGCGAAGGGCGGCACGATTCTCGCGTCGTCGTCGAGCGCGTGCCGGCCCCGCTGGATTGGGCTCCCGTCCTCGCGATACACGGTCACCCGCTCGCAGGCCGGACCGTCGCCCCTTCGAGAATCCGACTCCCGATTCGCCACCGCGTGGATCGTGTCCCCGGCGAAGATGGGGGCATCGAACGACCATTCCCACGCCGCGGCGGGCGCCTCCTGACCGGGCGTGCGGCTGAGGAGCCCCTCGGCGAGGCTCATGCCGAGCAGGCCGTGGGCCACCCTGCGCCCGAACACGCCGCGCGCGGCGTACGCCGCGTCCGAGTGGACGGGAGAGAAGTCGGCCGTCAGGCCGGCGAAAAGGGCGATGTCGCTATCGCTCACCGTGCGGGCCGGCGAGATGCGCTGGGCCGTCATCCTCGCTCCGGCGGGGGCCGTGGGCGCGGCCACTTGAGCCGAGCGCGGGCCTTCAGCACCTCGAGGCCGTTCTGGTTGCGGGCGCTCGCCTCCCAGATCACGGTGCGCTCCTCGGTCCGCTTCTCCGCGATCCACACGTCGAACGTGATCGTGTCGCCATAGAGCACCGGCCCGGTGAACCAGAACCGGTCCTCGATGGAGACACCCAGAATGCCTACCAGTTGACCGGTGAGGATCGAGGTGCAGATGCCCGCCACCATGATCCCGGGCGCGATGCGCTCGCCGAAGCGGGTGCCGGCCGCGAAGCCCTGGTCCACGTGCACGGGCCCGAAGTCGCCCGTCGAGGCGATGTACATCGCCCCGTCGGCTTCGGTGATGGTCTTGGTGACGGTGGCGCGGTCGCCTTCGTTGATGGCTTCGAGCGGCTTGACCTCGTGCATGGTGCGCGGCCCCCTCAGTCGATCTCGACGAGATCCGCGTGGCCCTCCGCGACGACCGGCCCGTCGTCGACCGTGCACGTGACCCGGCAGCGCACCCGGCCGCCCTCCGCGCTCTCGACCTCGGCCGCCGCGGCGACGGTGTCGCCGATGCGGGCCATGGCGGGAAACGAAAGCTCGATGCCGTCCAGCCGGTAGAACGCGCCCGACAGCTCGGCGAGCGCGGTCGTCGCGAGCGATGCGACCGCGAGCTCGAAGGCGAGGCGGCTCCCCGCGCTCGTCGACGAGGCGTGCACCTCGTTGACGTAGAGGGGATGCATGTTGCCGCTGATCCCGGTGAACATCGCCTGCTCCGCCACCGTCATGGTCTTGCGGAACTCCGCCCGATCTCCCGCGTGCGGGCGGGTGCGCTCGTAGGGAGGGAAGGGGAAGGGTTGCGGGTCGGCGTGATCGGTCATACGTGGTCTCCTTCCAGGGCGAACCCGTTCCTGAGCAGGTTGCGGGCGATGAGCATGCGGTGGATCTCCGAGGTGCCGTCGTAGATGCGCAGGACCCGGCTGTCCCGGTAGACCCGCTCGAGCGGCAGCTCCTTGCACCACCCCATGCCGCCGAATACCTGGATCCCCTGGTCGGCCACCCGGTTCATCATCTCCGAGGCGTAGACCTTCACCATGGAGAGCTTGTCCCGCGGGTCGTGCCCCTGGTCGAGCTCCCAGGCGGTGTTGAGGATCATCATTCGGGCCGCGAAGATGTCGGTGGCCATGTCGGCAAGCATCTTCTGCACCATCTGGAACTCCCCGATCGGCTGCCCGAACTGGCGCCGTTCGGCCGCATGGTTGCGCGCGAGCTCGAGGACCCGGGTCGCCATGCCCACCGAGCGGGCCCCGATGTGCGCGAGGCGCACCCGCGAGACCGTGCTCATGATGAGGCGAAAGCCCTCGCCCGGTTCCCCGAGGATCTTGTCGGCGCCGACGCGGCAGTTCTCGAACACGAGCTCCGCGTGGTTGCAGCCGAGGTGCCCCATCATCGGCTGGACCCGGCCGACGCGGTAGCCGGGAGAATCCCGGTCGACGAGGAACAGGGTGATTCCGCCCCGAGCCCGCTTTTCCGGGTCGGTCAGGGCCATGACGACGGCGAAGTCGGCGATATCGCCGTCGCTGATGAAGTGCTTGGAGCCGTTGAGGACGTAGTCGTCCCCGTCCCGGACCGCAGTGGTGCGGATGCTCGCCGCGTCCGAGCCCGCCTCCGGTTCCGTGATTCCGAAGGCGCAGATTCGTTCGCCGCGCACCGAGGGGAAGAGGTACTCCTCGCGCTGCCGGCCCCGGCAGGCGGTCAGCATCTCGTACACCTGGCCGAAGATGTTGCGGATGAGCGCCTCCGTGGTCTTGCCGAGCTGCTCTTCGACCAGGCACATCTCCACCGCGCTCAGGCCTCCGCCGCCCACTTCCGTGGGCATGTTCATGGCGAATAGCCCGAGCTGGACGGCCTTCGCCTTCAGATCCGCAAGCACCTCCGGCGCGAGTCCCTCCCGCGTTTCCATCTCCTCCTCGAGGGGCTGGATCTCGGTCTCGACGAAGCGCCGGACGGTGTCCACCAGCAGGCGGGTCTCCTCCGGGATCTGGAAGTCGATCATCGTCCTTGTGGCTCCCTGAGTAAGGCGCGTTCAGGCCCTTTGGTGATATCTTCGCGTGGCCGCGAAGGCACTACAACCTTGCGGCACCGGGAGTTTTCATGCCATTCGTCCAGATCTTCGCCCTCGAGGGGCGTACCGCCGACCAGAAGCGCGAGCTCGTCCGGGCCGTGACCCGGAGCGTGTGCGAGGCCATCGCGGTCACGCCGGAGGACGTGCAGGTGGTCATCGTCGATACCCCACGGGAGAACTGGGGGACGGCCGGCGTGCTCGCGAGCGACCACCCCGGCCCCGAGACCTAGCCCGCATATTTCACCGATGTCCTGCTGCGGACACCAATCTGCTTGCGGTAGCGGGCCGTACTCCCTCAAGCCGCTTCGTCGTAGTGTCAGCTACGCCTTCAGCGTCTTTCAGTCC
>JAJECB010000260.1 GCA_022822245.1 Gammaproteobacteria bacterium | reverse complement strand
GTAGCGGTCCTTGTTGCCCTTGCCCTGATCCACGCGCAGGCACATCCGCTGCGAGTCGATATCGCTGATCTTCAGGCGACAGAGCTCGCTTGCCCGCCCCGGTCTTCGTCTTCGAGATCGCGCTCGCTGCTCTCTCGGTGGCCCGGATCCCCGGATATGTGCCCGTGTCGCGCTTCCCCTCCGTGCGTCGCGACATCGCGGTCATCGTGGACGACGAGGTCGGGGTCGGTCGTCTGCTGGACGGGATTCGCCGGAACTCTCCCGCTACCCTGAACGACTCGGCCGTCTTCGACCTGTACCGGGGAGAGGGGATCGGGGCGAGGAAGAAGAGCGTCGCGATCGGCTTGACGTTCCGGTCCGATTCGCGCACGCTAGACGACTTCGAGGTCGATGGATTCGTCGAGGCCATCGTCGACGGACTGGAAGCCGAGTTCGGGGCCGAGCTGAGGGGGTAGGATGGCACTGACCAAGGTCGATATGGCCGAGGGCCTCTTCAACGAGCTCGGGCTCAACAAGCGGGAAGCCCGGGAGTTCGTGGACCACCTCTTCGAGGAGTTGCGCCTGTCCCTCGAGTCCGGCGAACCGGTGAAGCTCTCCGGTTTCGGCAACTTCGACCTTCGCGACAAGGCCGAGCGTCCGGGACGAAACCCGAAGACAGGCGCGTCCGCGACCATTTCCGCCCGGCGGGTGGTGACCTTCCGGCCGGGGATCAAGCTGAAGACCCGCGTCGAGGCAGGTGCTCGATCCCTCGGCAAATAGCGAGCTTCCGCCGATCCCGGCGAAGCGGTACTTCACCATCGGTGAAGTGAGCGAGCTTTGCGCGGTCAAGCAGCACGTGCTGCGGTACTGGGAGCAGGAGTTCCCGACCCTGAAGCCGATCAAGCGCCGGGGGAACCGGCGCTACTACCAGCGTCAGGACGTGATCCTCATCCGCCAGATCCGCAGCCTCCTGTGGGAGCATGAGTACACCATCGCCGGAGCGCGACAGAAGCTCGCGAGCGGCGAGACGAAGCGCGACAGCGAGCAGAGCCGGCAGATCGTCCGCCAGGTGCGGATCGAGCTCGAGGAGATCCTGGGCATTCTCCGGCAGTAGAACGACTCCGCGCCGGCCTTCGCCATCGGGCGGGGGCGGGGCGGCAGCACGATTCTCGGGGCGTAGCGCAGCCTGGTAGCGCACCGCAATGGGGTTGCGGTGGTCGGAGGTTCAAATCCTCTCGCCCCGACCAACACCTCCCGGCCCTCGACGGCCACCGGCATCGCCGGAGGCGCCGGGGGCGGGGACGCCGCACGGCCTTCCTCGTCTACGATGTCCCTTGCGACGCGGCCGCGTCGATCGTCTCGAGGAGGCGGGGAGGCGACATGGGCAGCCCCGTCATCCGCACCCCGACCGCATCCTCGATCGCGTTCGCGATGGCGGCCATCGGCGGGCAGATGTTGACTTCCCCGACCCCTTTCACCCCATACGGATGGCCGGGGTTCGGAACCTCCACCAACACCGCGTCGATCATCGGGAGATCGGAGGCGACCGGCATCCGGTAGTCGAGGAAGCCCGGGTTCTCGAGGCGCCCCCGGTCGTCGTAGATGTACTCCTCGTTCAGGGCCCAGCCGATGCCCTGGACCGCGCCGCCCTGGATCTGCCCCTCCACGTAGCTCGGATGAATCGCCCGGCCGACGTCCTGGGCGGCGGTCCAGCGCAGAATGGTCACCTTGCCGGTCTCCGGGTCGACCTCGACGTCGCAGACCTGGGTGGAGAAACCGGGGCCGACGCCGCCCGCGTTCACCGACGCGCTGGCTCCGATAGGGCCCCCGGTCACGGTCTTCTTCGCCGCGATCTCCTTCAGGGACAGCGGCTCGAAATCGCCCACGTTGCTGCTCGCGGGTCTGGCATGCCCGTCCTCCCAGACAACCCCCTCGACGTCCACATCCCAGATGAGGGCAGCCCGGTGCCGCAGGTCCTCGATGAGCTTCTTCGCCGCGTTGATGACCGCAAGGCCGGTCGCGAGGGTGACCCGGCTTCCGCCGGTCACCCCGGTGAAGCCGATCGAGGCGGTGTCGGCCACGATGGGGCGCACCCGGTCGTAGTCGATGCCGAGGGTCTCCGCGGCCATGATCGCCATCGACGCCCGCGAACCCCCGATGTCCGGGCTCCCCGTGGCGACCACCGCGGTGCCGTCCTCGCCGAGGTGGATCGTCGCGCTCGACTCGCCGCCGTTGTTGAACCAGTAGCCGGAGGCGACTCCCCGCCCCTGGTTCGGTCCGAGGGGCGTGCGGTAGTGAGGGTGGTTGCGCAGGGCCTCGATGGTCTCCAGGTACGCGATGGACCCGAACTTCGGCCCGTAGGCGGCCTGGGTGCCTTCGCGGGCCGCGTTCCGCCGGCGGAGCTCGAGCGGGTCGATGCCGAGCTTGCGGGCGAGCACGTCCAGGGCGCTCTCGACCGCGAAGGCGGAGATCGGCGACCCGGGGGCGCGGTAGGCGGCGGACTTCGGGCGGTTGCACACCACGTCGTAGCCCGCCGTGCGCACGTTCTCGAGCGCGTAGGGGGCGAATGCGCACATGCAGGCGTTGAGCACCGGCGAGCCCGGAAACGCTCCCGCCTGGAACCGGAAGGTGCCCTCGGCGGCGGTGATCCGCCCGTCCCGGGTGGCGCCGATCTTCACTGTCATCAGCGACCCGGAGGTCGGGCCGGTGGCCTTGAAGACCTCTTCCCGGGTCATTGCGAGCTTGACCGGGCGGCCGCTCTTGCGGGCCAGCGCGAGGGCGATCGGCTCGAGGTACACCACCGTCTTGCCGCCGAACCCGCCCCCGATCTCGGCCGGAGTCACCCGCAGGTCCGAGAGCGAGAGGCCGAGGAGCCGGGCGGTGAAAGCGCGGATCTGGAAGTGGCCCTGGCTCGACCCCCAGAGCTCGGCCTGTCCGTCCTCGCCATAGCGGGCGACGCAGGCGTGCGGCTCGATGTATCCCTGGTGGACGGGACAGGTCGTGAACTCCATCTCGACCGTCTCCTCCGCCTCGCGGAAGCCCGCCTCGACATCGCCAATTCCGAACTCGGCGCGCCTGGAGATGTTGGAGGGGCGGTCCGGGGCGGGGTCGACGCCGCGCGTGTACATGTCGGGATGGAGCAGCGGAGCGTCCGGGCGCATCGCCTCCTCGACGTCGATGACATGCGGGAGGATCTCGTAGTCGATGTCGATGAGGGAGAGCGCTTCCTCCGCGACGGCCTTCGTGGTGGCCGCCACCGCCGCCACCGAGTGGCCCTCGTAGAGCGCCTTCTCGCGCGCCATGACGTTGCGGGTCATGTGCGCGAAGTTGAGCTGAACCCGCTCGGGGCCGACGTACTCGGAGGGATGGTCGGGGAGATCGGCGGAGGTGAGGACCGCCTTGACCCCGGGCAGGGCCTCGGCCCGGGAAGTGTCGATGGATCGGATCCGGGCGTGGGCGTGAGGGCTGCGGAGGATCCCGCCGACGAGCATCCCGGGCAGTGAATGGTCCGCCGAGAATCGGGCCCGCCCGGTCACCTTGTCCACCCCGTCGGGCCGGACCGGCCGCGATCCGACCCATTTGTATCCGTTGCCGGTGTCCTGGTTCACGCTCCCTCCCTTCTCCGTAGTTGCGTCCTGGTTCGTGCGGGCGGTCAGTGCCGCTTGCCCGCGAGGCTCACGCACACGAGCACGGCCGCGACGAGCACGGCCGCAACGATG
>JAJECB010000284.1 GCA_022822245.1 Gammaproteobacteria bacterium | reverse complement strand
CCCGAGCTCAAGGCCGCGGTCGAGGCGAGTATCGCGGGCGATATCGGGCGCGCTTTTGAAAAACTGGGAAACAATGTCGCTGAAGTAAACCCCAAAAATATCGCAGGCGCCGTGGCGGCAAGGTGGCTGAAACTCCCGCCTGAAGTGCGCGAGCGCACCGGGGTGATGTCCCCGAGCCATGAGCTGCGCGAGGCGATCAACGCACATATCAGAGAACGCCTCGTGCGCGAGGGCCGCGTCGCGGGTCCTGCCCTGCAGACGCAGCGGCTCGTCTCCAGGGGCTACACGAACGCGGAGAAGGCGCTCGCGGCCAACTACGCGCCCGGCGACGTGGTCGCCTTCCACCGATCCTACAAACGGATCGGGGTCGAGAAGGGCGAGGAGCGTCGCGTCCTGGGCGTAGATCGAGAGGGTGGAACGGTCCAGCTGGAAGGAACTGGCGGCAAGATCGTGGACTGGAAGCCGTCCCGGATCGGCGGAAGTCGGGGCGGGACCGAGGTCTACCGCACCGAAACCATTGAGCTTCGCGCCGGCGACCGGGTGCGCTGGACCCGAAACGACAAGGGGCTTGGACTCGTGAACAGCGCCACCGCGGAGGTTTTCGGGGTCCGGAACGGGCGGGTGACGTTCACCCTGGAGGAAGGCCGCAAGCTCACACTGACCCCCGGCGAGCCCCAACTGCGCCATCTCGATCGCGCCTGGGCCTCGACCGTGCACGCCTTTCAGGGGCGCACGGTGGACAACGTCATCGCCGCGATGGAGGCAAACCATCCCCATCTGACCACGGCGAAGGCGTTCTAC
This sequence comes from Gammaproteobacteria bacterium, assembly GCA_022822245.1. The sequence goes on along the minus strand of JAJECB010000284.1, from coordinate 2,462 downwards.
GTCGAGATTTCGCGCGCCCGCGACCGGGCCGAACTCGTCACCGACGACGCGCAGGCGCTGAAAGAACGCCTCGAAACCGTGACCGGCGAGCGCATCTCCGCACTCGAGGGCATCGGCGAATCCATCCGGCCGGAGCCCGGGCTCGATAAAAAGACGCCACTCAAGCAAGAACGAGGGAACCCGGATGCCTCCATGCCGACCTCCCCAGACAGGGAAATCGAACGGAAAGTGTCACTCGACAGGACGCCTGCGCCCGAACCTCCCTCCCCCGGCAAGCGCATCGACATGGACCTCGGGCTCTGAACCCGGCCCGTCCGGGCCTGATTCACGCAATCCCCCGACAAATCCGCAGCCGGTCAACCAGCCGGAGGACCATCGTCCATGGTCTCGGTCATCGTTTTCCGGGCCGCGGCGATGAGGTCCTCGAGCTCTTTTCCGCGCCCGGCGTCGAGCAATCGTCCCCGATCCAGGGTCGCCATCATGTAAACCATGCGGTAGACGGCCTCGATGAGGGCGGCGTGTCCGGACGATAATGTGGCCGCGGGAGGCTCGGCGAGCCGCTCTTGGGCGGCGGCGACAGCACCCGAGCGGACGAGTTCGCCGACCGGAATGCCGTGCAACGCGGCGGCCCGTTCAAGCAGACGCCACTCCTTACCCGAGAAGCGAATAGAGTGCGGCACTCGCGGGTCGCTCGGGTTTTCCTCTATTTTTTTGTCCTTTCCGGGCTGTTTCGGATCGTTTCGCGTCATCTTTTTCGCTTCCTCAGGAGGGAATCCGTCAACGAAACGGACCGCATCGACCGCAATTTCGGTTCCGGCACGGCCCGTTTCAGGCGAAACCCCGGTCGTATCCGGGGCCGTCGACGCTCGATTCAACGCCCCGCCTTCAGGGTTTTGCGGCCGCCCGCGAGAGGGTTCTCCGCTCAGGTGGCGACCCCGGCGCACCGCGAAACGGCCGGTACCTGGAGCATTCAATCGCATTGCGCAGCGTAACACGTCGTGTTACGGGATGCCACCGATTGCAACCAGACTGGTATCTATACGCGACGTGCGCAGCCATGCCCCGTCAGGGATAAGAATGGGCGTGCATGCAATTTGGTATCTGCTCGATCCGCTATAAGACTGTCGCCCCGTGTCGCCGATATGGGGCGGGATAGCAGCCCGGTCGTCGCATGCCGGAACCCTAGCAGCCCGCTGCGTTCCGGTGTGAAATCCGAAGCGCCGAAGGGCGGCTAACGGCGGATTTTCGGGAACGAGCGACAGGGAATTTTCGCCGGAGAGAATAGCGAGCGGGAGCCGCCGCGGCGCTTGAGCGAAAAGAGCGAGGGGCAAGAGGGTGTGGGGGTGCTGAACCTTGCGCCTGGATTCACAAGCGGAGGGTGTACGAGGCGCTGCAGCTTGCGCTTTACATCACAAGCAGACGAACGACACGGGAGTCGACGAGCCGCGCCGCCGGGCGGCGACGACGCGACTCGTCGAGCGTTCACGTCAGGCTACTTTTTGAACGGGGATGCCGAGGCTTCGGGCCTTGTCGACGAGGTTGTCGGTGATGCCCGAACCGGGGAACGCGATCACGCCCTTGGGGAGGAGGGAGAGCAGTTCGTCGTTGCGGCGGAAGGGAGCGGCCCTGCCGTGGGCGTCCCAGTCGGGCTTGCAGACGACCTGGTGGACGCCGTTGCGCTCGGCCCATCCTGCTGCAATCTTCTCGGCGCCGGGGCCGCCGCCGTGGACGAGGACGACGTCGGCGTACTTGGCTTTCAGCTTGTCGAGCTGGCCGATGATTTTACCCGCGTCGGTGGCTTCCTTGCCTCCCGCGACGGCGACGAGCGTTCCCTGGGGGAGGTGGGCCGTGTTCTCGCGGTCCTTTTTCGCGCGCTGGAAGTCCCGCGCCTCGATGACCGCTGACGTGAGCTTGCCGGTCTGCGAGACGTGCGATCCACGCCTGGGCCGCCATACCTCGCCGGTCTCGACGCGGTAGGCCTCGGCGGCCGTGTCGCGCAGTCCTTCGAAGGCGTCGCGGCGGGCGGTGAGGTTCCCGGCCCGGTCGGTGGCGAGCTCGAGTTCGCGGGAGCGGATCTCGGAGCCGTCCTGCTCGCGCTGGAGTTCCCGGATGCCGGGGATGAGCTTGTCGGCGGCGCGGTCGAGGCGCTGTGTCTGGGCGTCCAGGGTGTTGACGAAGCCCCACAGGAGACTCGCCCGCTCATCCGCGAGTTGCGTTCCGTCGGGCGCTGCCTCGGCGAGCAGGTGGAATGCCTTGAGGACGGCGGCGGTGGACTCCGCCTCGCCCCAGACGGGCCGGTTGTCGAACTCGTCGGGTCCGGGAGTCGCGCCGAAGAGCTGGGCCTGTTCGCATACCATGGCGGTGAAGGATTCGTTCTGCGCTTCGATGTTGTCAACCTCGTGCATGATCATCTCCTTGTGTGTCGCTGTGGCGTTCATCGTTCACTCCTTTCGTTGTCCTCA
>JAJECB010000232.1 GCA_022822245.1 Gammaproteobacteria bacterium | reverse complement strand
GCGTACCAGTCATCCGGTGATTCTGATACCAAAATCGAGATTTTGGTTGAGTTTTGGTTTTGAACTGGTCATGATTGGGACCGGAGAAGAGTCCGTCACCCGGCCGGGGCGGGGGGGCGACTGCCATTCCGCCGCCGGTCCCGGGACGGCCGATCGAGCCGGGCCGCTCGCGTGGCGCCCGGTCCATCCACCCGCCGCCCGGTGGCGATGGCCGCCGGCAGGAGCGACAGCGAGCGAGGAGAGCAAGAGAATGGCGATGGACATCGAAGGGTTCGTGGAAGCGCCCGGACGGGCGGAGCAGGTCCGCGAGGTACGCGAGATGATCGACCGGCTCGGCATCGACTACCTCTACCTGCAGTTCGTTTCGATCACCGGACGCATCTGCGGCAAGGGCATTCCCGCCGACCACTGGGAGAGCGTCGCCGAGCGGGGCTTCCAGCTCGTGTACGGCGCGACCGTCAACCTCTTCCTCAACCGGCACGGCGAATACCTCGGCTACGGCCCGCAGGACAAGGAGCTGGTCGGGATCCCCGAGCCGGAGACCTTCTGCCAGCTCCCGTGGGACAAGCGGGTCGCGCGCCTGTGGTGCACGCTGTTCCGCAACCGCGAGGAGCGCCAGGAACCGGGCGCGTTCCTCACCTCGGACTGCCGCGGGAACCTGCGCCGGATCCACGACGAGTTCAAGGCCGAGCACGACGGGCTGCACCTTCGCCACGGGACCGAGCCGGAGATGATGTGGCTCAAGCGCGGCCCGGACGGCAAGCCCGACGGTGGCTTCTCGAACCCCTACTGCTACCACATCGACCAGTTCGAGAGCCTGCGTCCGGTGTACCTCCGGGTCATCGAGTACTCGCGGGCGATGGGGCTCGACATGATTCAGGGGGACCACGAGGACGCCCCCGGGCAGCTCGAGCTCAACTTCACGTTCGACGATCCGCTGCGCACCGCGGACCGCCTCACCACCTACCGGCAGATCTGCGCCCAGGTTGCCCGCGAGAACAACCTCATCGCCTGCTTCATGTCGAAGCCGTTCATGGGGGTGTCGGCTTCGGGATGCCACCACAACATCAGCTTCTGGCGGGGCGGCGGCGAGTCGGTCAAGTCCCTCGGCAACGACCCCGACGCGCTTCCCGGCATGGACAACAACTTCACCTACATCTCCGGCGGCGAGAACACCTTCATGCCGGACACCGACGATGTGCAGCTCCCCGGCAAGGTCGGGCTGCAGGTGGTGGGGGGCATCGTGACCCACCTCGCCGCGCTCACCGCGATCGGCTGCTCCACCGTCAACTCCTACCGGCGGCTCTGGGACACCGGTTTCTGGGCGCCGGTCTTCGCGGACTGGGGCTACCAGAACCGCACGACCGGCCTTCGCATCTCGGCCCCGGGGCGCTTCGAGTACCGCGCGGTCGACTCGATGGTCAATCCCCACCTGATGGCCGGCGCGATCGTCAAGGTGGCCGATGACGGCATCCGCCGGGACATCGACCCCGGCCCGCCCGAGGACCGCAACATCTACCAGGCCATGGAGGCGGGCAAGCAGGTCAAGCGGCTCCCGATGACCCTCGGCGACTCGCTGGAGGCGCTGAAGAACGACGACGTCGTCCGGTCCGCGCTCCCCGGAGAGATGTACCGACTCTTCGACGAGTACAAGCGCGACGAATGGGAACGCTTCCTCCATACGAGCACCGAGTGGGACATGGAGACCTACCTCGACTGCCTGCCCTGACCGCCGAATCCGCCCGCTCGGACCGACAGGGGCGCGGGCGGCGCGGTTCCGGCGGATGCGGGAGGCCGGCTCGCCGCGAAAGGTCCCGCCTTCCGCGGCCGAACGCCGGCCGCCGCGGGGCCCGAACCCACCCTGATACGAGGGAAGACAGAACATGTGCGGAATTGCAGGAGTCATCCACCGCGGGGGCATGAGCGGCGTCGGCGCCGAGATGACCTCGATGCTGAAGGCGCTGAAGCATCGCGGGCCGGATTCGACCGGCTTCGCGCTCTACGGCACGCCGGTCGCGGGCGACTGCGTAATGCGTTTCAAGGTCGCCGAGCAGGAGGACATGGGCTCGGGCTTCGACATCCACGGAAAGATCCGCGACCGGCTCGCGGAGGTCGATCGGCGGCTCGCGGAGCTGAAGGTCACGGTCAAGGATCGCGACGCGTCCACCGAGTACGCGATGCGGTACGTCATCTCGTACGAAGGCGACCTCGAGCACCTCGCCCGCTACGTCGAGGACGTGGAGGGCACCGAGATCCTCTCCCTCGGGAACGCGCTCGAGCTCGTCAAGGACCTCGGGGATGCCACGGTGGTCTCCGAGCAGTACGAGCTCGGCGGGGTAACGGGCACGCACGCCATCGGTCACACCCGGATGGCGACCGAGTCCGACGTCGACATCCGCTCCGCGCACCCTTACTGGGCCTTTCCCTACAACGACATCGCGGTGGTCCACAACGGTCAGATCACCAACTATTGGATCAAGCGCCGCGAGATGGAGCGGCGCGGTCACCGTTTCATGTCGGACTGCGACTCGGAGCTCCTCGCGGTGTACGTGGCGCACCATCTCGCGCACGGCATCACCCTCGAGGAGTCGCTGGAGCGTTCGATCCGGGAGATCGACGGGGTGTTCACCTACCTCGTCGCGACCCGGGACCAGCTCGGGATGGCGAAG
>JAJECB010000151.1 GCA_022822245.1 Gammaproteobacteria bacterium | reverse complement strand
ACACAATCCTACAGATTCTGAGCCTCTCGGTGTTCGAAAAAATGCCGCTCGAACAACTACTTACCCAAAGCGCACATCAGATAGCAGACTTCCCTCCAGATAACCAATTGAATTTATTCAATTAACGTTGGGACACTAGTGAGACGAGGACAGTGCATGGACGGTCGTAGTGGCGAGAATCAATCGTGCGGCTACCGGGAGCGGAAGTCGGCGAGGCGGGTGTGGTCAATGAGTTGGTGCATGTTCTGGAGGGTGAAGACCTTGCCTCGGGTTGCGAGCAGCAGCTTCTTCATGTCTTCGCGGCGGACTCCGAAGCCTCGGCCGGCGATGCACGCGACGACCTCGAATCTCGGTTGGTCGGCGGGCTGGCCTTGAAGGCTGAGTGAGCCGAGGTGCTGGATTCGCGTTACCTTGTCGCGGGCCGTACCATCGTCTTCGGTGAGCTTCGCCTCGATAACGACGTGAGGATTGAATTCGTTCGGGATCACGAAGTCAGGCGCTTGGTCGAATCCGGGCAGTCGCTCCGCCCGATTTGTCTTGCGGAAGCTGATGCCGGCTCGGGACAGCTCGGTCTCGATGGCGCTCTCGACGATGTTGCCGACCAATTCGCTGATGGAGTCGCGGTGTCCGGCGAACGGGCGCCCGAGAAGACGTTCGTAGAGAAGGACGGAGTAGGGGACCCCCAATTGTGCCGACGAGCGGACGCTGACAAGTCCGGCCCGGGTATCCATCCGCCTTGTCCAGTCTGTGGAGGTCGTCGAGAGCCACTTCAGGTACGCCGGACTCGAGGACATGACAGGCTGCGGCGACGAGGGCTCGAATCCGCCGTTCCGTCTCAGTTCCTTCCTTTGGCAGGGCCCCTTCGGGGTCCATGCGGATGTTCCGGTCGATGGTGCGCGCCGCGCCCTGCGTCACCTCGACGCCGGTGTGGCGGCTCGCGTACCAGGCCCACTCCGGCGGCGTGAACCCGAGCATGCAGCGAAGGACAATGAGCACAATCGGGGTTTCGAAGACGAGGGGACCGACCGCGTCCGGGGTGACTGTTCGGAAGCCCTTGGTCGCTCGTTTCAGGGCTTCGTATCCTTCCTCGAATACGGGGAACTCGACGAACCCTTCGCCCTTCGGCATGACCAGGAACTCCGATTCGAGACACCCGAACACGACATCGACGCAGGCGTCGAGGTCGGACCGCACGTCGTCGAATCCGACCTCAAAAGGAAACGGCACCGTATACCTCGTCTTCGCTTGCCGCCGACTGGCGCGAGAACAGCGGCAGGTCCGCCAGCGGCTCGGGGGGTGGCGCCCGCCGGGCCAGCTCGTCCGGGTCCCCGAAAGCGGTCATCCGCTCACGGACAGTGGCGAGCTTCTCGGTCGTGGGGAGAGAACGATCCCAACCGTCTCGGAGCGTCCAGACTGCCATCCGGGTCAGGTGGCCCAGCATGATGCATCGGGTGTCGCCGTAGGTAGGGGTTCTGCCCGCGCGTGCCAGATGCGCCAAGTCCTCACCGACGATCGCGACGAGTCGCTCGGGGGTGTCGAACAGCCAGTCTTCGGGCGCGGCGCCGGAGGTCCGGCACACGAAGACGGTGTCGATGATCGACGACGTCGTGCCGTGGATGTGGATCGAACCACCCATCTCGGCGGGGCAGGGGAGCGATGCGGAGCACACCAGACCCGCATCCAGGATTGCGACGCCCACCGCGCAATAGGCGTCGAGCTTGTTGTGGTGGTAGGTGAACGTGAGCGGGGCTCCAGGCTTGAGGGCGTGGGCCATGCGTGAGTAGACGGTGGCAAGCCCTTCGGTGAAGTGGGCGAGGTCTCTGTCCTGGGTGGTGTTGCCCGTCAGCTCCTGCGCCGATCGGGTGGACGGTCGGTCGAACCCTTCCGCATTGTTGCCGACAAGGCGCCGCAGCCAGACGTAGCAGAAGTCCATCAGCTCGCCGTACTGCACGTTGCCGAAGTAGGGCGGGTCCGTGAACACGGCATCCAGGCTCTGTGGCGCGAGGTCACTCTCGGTCGCGCTCTCGCAACGGATGGCGACGCGCTTTCGTCTTCCTGTCCCTCTCTCGCCGATTCGTTCACCCTTGACTGGCACCCGAACGTTGCGAGAGCCGATTCGCCGGACTTCGAAGGGGGCGTCGCAGTACCGCTTCGCCTTCGCGTACTTGTCGACGATGTTCGTCCACCCACCAGAGCCGACATTGGTCCCGGTGCCGTTGACGATGCCGGTGAGGTTGGACTCGCACTGCACGAGCCCGACCGGAAAGCCGTGCACCGAGAAGATATCCAGCGCCTTGAGGGCCATCGTGTCGTAGCGGCAGAGCATGTTCTGGTAGCGGAGCAGGTCGGAGAGATTCGTCGCGAGGGCGTGGCGGATGCGCGGGTCTCCGATCTCTGCGATCAGCCGGCAGCTCAGTTCCAACCCCAAGAGCTGGCGCGGGTTGAAGAGCTCCCGGTACCGGGTATGGCCCCATCGGTGCAACCGATCGGTCTCGTCCCCCGGGGGGATGTGCTGGTCGGGCACGAATCGAGGCGACAGCTTCGCCCATCGCTCGGCCGCATCGCTTGCGCGAGCGAGGTCCTCGGCGTCCGGCTTCTTGAAGAAACGGCCCCGGTGCCCGGCCTTGCGGTGCGGGTTGTGGTACTCGATGGCGAACAGGCGGTGCTCGAGAGGGCCTTGGACTTGCCCGGGATAAGCGTTGGAATGGCCGCAGCGCGGGCATTCGCAACGCCCTCGACGTGCAGGGCCTGAGCGGTGGAGGGCGCTTGCGCAGGATGCACAATTTCCCGGACTCCTGCGGTCCTCGACCTCGTTGAGATCGCCACACGCGGGACAAACCAGGACGTTCTTCGGGTGGCGCCGGTTCTCCGTGATCAGGTAGCCCGGAAACAGGTCGAAGGAGGCTCCGCACGCCTCGCAGTCGAGCACCTTCACCCAAAGGAAGGACTTGACCGGCACGTCCGGGTCGCCGTACTGCGGGCAGGAGGTCCGGTAGTAGCGATCGATGTCGGCTCGTAGCGACGAGATGAGCGCAGCGGCGGCCCGCTCGTAGGCGGCTATGTCGATCGGCTCGATTTCCTCGCGGACGATCCAGGCGGACATCGGGTTGATGTCGAAGCCTTCCACGTCGCAACCGACACGGTTCGCCTCCAGGAGCGGTGTTCCGCCGCCCATGAACGGATCGGCGATTCGCAGTCCTGGGAAGTCGTTCGAGCGAAAGAAAAGATCTTCCAGGGGGCCTTCCCCGAACTCCGCGAGGAGGAGGCCCCGAAACAGGGTGCCCGGCCGCCGGGCGAACCACTTGTGAACGCCGATGATCGGGCGGTAGTTCTGCTGAATCTGCTTCTCCCTGAGCGCCATTTCGGCGATGAGGGGGATGTCGAAGCGCCGCTCGATGCCCACTTCCGATTCCTTTCGTCCGGCCGGTTCCAGGGTGCCAAGTTTACAGGCGAGGCGTGCGTCGGTGACCGGGAGTTCCGAAATTCGGCTAGAGCCAGCCGCGGTCGCGGAGGGCGGGGGCGAAGGAGCGGCTGACGGGGACCCGGTTCCCGTTCACGAGGCGAAGCGCGATCCGGCCGCTCCGGCGCTCGACGCCGGCGACGGCGGCTCGGGCCACCCAGTGCGAGCGGTGCACCTGCGTCCCGTCGAGGCCGTCCAGCTCGCGAAGGGCGTCCCGAAACCGGAGGAGGAGGAGGTCGCTCCCCTCGTCGGTGTGGACCTCGACGTAGTGGTCCTGCATGTGCAGGTGCAGGAGGTTCCGCCCGAGGCGCTCGGGGATCCGTTCGAGGAACGGCGCCGACCGGGCCTCGGAGGAGGGGAGGGTTGAAACGGTTTCGCCCGCCGCGCCGTCCGTTCGCGGCTTCCCGTAGATGAGCCAGGTGACGAGCGCGTTCAGCACGAGGTGGATCGTGATGACCTGGGAGTAAAGGGAGGCGATCTCCGCGAGCCCGGTCATGCGGTGGTCCATGAACGCGGCCACGAGCAGCCACACGACGGCGGTCCCGGGCACCGCCGCCACCGCGCTCCCGGCGGCGACGGCGCCGGCCCAGGCGAGCGGGCCGCGCCACTCCAGCGCGAAACCGGCCATGGTCCCGAGGACCAGCCCGAAGAGCCAGTTCACGGAGGTGGCGAGGGTCCAGAACGCTACCCGGTCCGGCAGCGAGAGGCGACCCCAGGTGTCGAACGGACCGAGCCAGGCGAGGACCGCGACCGCGGCGGCAAGGCCGAGGACGTGGTATCGGATGCGAATCCGTTGCCGGGCTTCGCGAAGCGCGAATCGGAGCCGCTTCATCGTCGCGACTGCGAGGGTCGTTTCACGAGATTCCTCCCCCGCCCCCGCCGCCCGCAGGAGCGCTCGTGTCGCGGTGCGCCGCCGGTAGAGCCGCCATGGTGTCGATCATCGCCGTTTTGGGAGCGACAGACCACGGATCGCCCGCATCTCCTCATGACCGCCGTCTCCGCTTCCCCGCCCCCTCGCCGGGCCGGCCGCCACGCGCGAGGCGACGCCCAAGTCCGCTGCCGCGACACGCGTGCGGATGAATGCGCTGCGCGGGAGCGCGCTCACGGGCAAGGGCTCGAACCGGGAACGACGGGACGAACCGAGGCGGATCGGGACGGGAACGATGCACGCGATACGATCCGGCGAAGGGGAGTCCCCTCGGCGGCGCGGAAGGGGAGAGAGCCGGGAGATGTCGATGACTTCGACGGGTGGGGAGAGCGGCTCGGGGACCGGCCTTCCGCGCCTCGGCGCCTGGTACTTCGCGTACTTCGTCGCGGCCGGGGTCTTCCTGCCCTACTTCTCGGCGTACCTCTTCGAGTGGGGCCTCGATGCGCGGGCCGTCGGCGCGCTCTTCGCCGCCCTCACGGTCACCAAGCTCGTCACCCCGTGGCTCTGGGGCTGGGCGGCCGATCGGACCGGCTCCCGGAAGCGGGTGGTGTGCCTCGCATCGGCGGGGGCGCTCCTCGCCTTCGCGGCCGTCGCGGCGGCGCCCGGGTTCTGGACCCTCTTCGCCGCTCTCCTCGTCTTCGGCTTCTTCTGGCAGGGGGCGCTCCCCCAGTTCGAGGCGCTGACCCTCGCCCGGCTCGGGGAGCGGGCGACGCGCTACGTCCACGTGCGGCTCTGGGGCTCGGTCGGCTACGTCGCGGCGGTCACCGGCGTGGGAGCGCTGCTCGAACGGTTCTCGGTCGCGAACGTCCCGTTCTTCGTGCTCGCGGGCCTGCTTCTCGTGCTCGTCGTCGCGTTCGTGATCCCGGCCGATCCGGGGAGCGGGGGCGCCTCGCCCGCGGGGCGGTCGGACTCCGGAGGCCGGCTCGCGATTCCCGGATGGCTCGTCGCGTTCTTCCTCGCGAGCCTCGCGATGCAGGCGAGTCACGGCGCGTTCTATACCTTCTTCACACCGTTTCTCCTCGACCATGGCTATCGCCCGGGCGTGATCGGGGCGCTCTGGGCCCTCGGCGTGGTGTGCGAGATCGTGCTCTTCGCCTTCTTCGCCCACCGCTGGATCGAGCGCTTTCCCGTGGAGCGGCTGCTCCTCGTGTGCTTCGCGGCGGCGGTCCTGCGCTGGGGTGCGACGGCGGTCCTCGCCGACTACCCGGTCTGGCTCACCGCGTCCCAGGTCCTCCACGCGGCGACCTTCGGCCTTCACCACGCCGTCGCGATGTACGTGCTGCGACGGGCGTTCCGGGACCGGCACCTCGGGCGCGCCCAGGCCGTCTACGCGAGCGTGTCGTTCGGGGCGGGGAGCGCGCTCGGGAGCCTCGTCGCCGGCCAGCTCTGGGCCTCCTTCGGCGGCGAGGCCGCGTTTCTCGGGGCGGCGGTCCTCGCCGCGCTCGGCGCGGCCGTCGTCGCGGTCTGGATCCGGCCCGCCCTCGCCCGCGGCGGTGGCCTGGAGGCCGCGTCGGGACGATAATTCGCGCCGGTCGTTTGCGCGAAGAGGGAAGGCCATTGGAACCGATACGCATCGGGGTGCTCGGGCTCGGCACGGTCGGGGCCGGCACCGTCAACGTGCTCCGCCGAAACGCGTGCGAGATCACGCGCCGGGCGGGGCGGGGCATCGAGGTGACGCGAGCCGCGGTGCGCGACCCGGGCCGCCCGCGGGACTGCGATCTCGCCGGCATCGATCTCGGCGGACACGCCGGGGCGGTGGTGGACGATCCCTCTATCGACGTCATCGTCGAGCTCATCGGCGGCACCGGGGCGGCGCGCGACCTCGTGATGCGGGCCATCGGCCAGGGCAAGCACGTGGTCACCGCCAACAAGGCCCTCATCGCGCTGCACGGGAACGAGGTCTTCACCGCCGCCCGCGCGGCGGGCGCGATCATCGCCTTCGAAGCGTCGGTGGCGGGCGCCATCCCGGTCATCAAGAGCCTCCGCGAAGGGCTAGCCGGAAACCGGATCCGCTCCCTCGCCGGGATCATCAACGGCACGAGCAACTTCATCCTCACCGCGATGCAGTCGGGCGGGCAGCCCTTCGACGAGGTGCTCGCCGAGGCGCAGGCTCTCGGCTACGCCGAGGCCGACCCCACCTTCGACATCGAGGGCATCGACGCCGCGCACAAGCTCACCATCCTCGCGTCCATCGCGTTCGGGCATCCGCTCCAGTTCGACCGGGTGCACGTCGAGGGACTCGGCGCGGTCGAGCCGGCCGACATCTCCTACGCCGACCAGCTCGGCTACCGCATCAAGCACCTCGGCCTCGCCCGCCGGACCGACCGGGGCATCGAGATGCGGGTCCACCCGACCATGGTGCCGAAGCAGCGGCTCCTCGCCTCGGTGGACGGGGTGATGAACGCGGTCCTCATCGAGGGCGACGCGGCGGGGCCGATCGTCTGCCACGGCGCGGGCGCCGGCGCGGAGCCGACCGCGTCGTCGGTGGTCGCGGATCTGGTGGACGTGGTCCGGACCCTGACCACGGACCCGGATCAGCGGGTTCCCCACCTCGCCTTTCAGCCGGACCGCATCACGGACCTTCCGGTGCTCGCGATGGAGGAGGTCGAGTCGGCCTACTATCTGCGGATGCTCGCCGAGGACCGCCCCGGGGTGCTCGCCGAGCTCGCGAGCATCCTCGCAGGGCTCGATATCAGCATCGAGGCGGTGGTGCAGCGCGAGCCTCCGCGCGGGGTGAGCCAAGTGCACCTCATCATGCTCACCCACCGCGTCCAGGAGTCGCGCATGAACACCGCGGTCGCGGGCATCGAAGCGTCCTCGTGCGTCGAGGGTCCGGTCACCCGGATCCGGGTAGAGCACTTCGAGGCGGACTGAACGCCTGGTTTCGGGACGCGGACGCCGGCCGATCCGAGCCGTGTCGCGGCCGCGTTCTTCGCCGCTTGGAGGGCAGCTCGTGGCGATGAGGACGAGGGGCGCGAAGGGCGAGGTGACGGTACACGTCCCGGGCCTCCTCGGCCCGTGGCCGCGGGCGCTCGCGGCCGACATCGTCCGGGGGCTCGACGTGCCGGGCCTCGTCGGGCTCCTCGCCCGTGCCCGTCCGGCCGGGCGGCCGGCATGGCGCTCCCGGGCGGACGAGCCCGAGTCCTTCGAGCGACTCGCGTTCGGCGCCTTCGGCTATCCGCCGGGCGGGTCCGACGTGCCGGCGGCGGCCCTCATGTGGGAGCACGATGCTCCGGGCTCTCCGTCGGGAGGCGGTGTCGCCGAGAACGGCTCCTCGCTCGTCCCCCTTCGCGCCGATCCGGTCCACCTTCGGCCCGACCTCGACGCCGCGCGCCTCTTCGACGCGTCCCACTTCGCCCTCACCCCGGAGGAGGCGGCGGCGATGGTCGCCGCCCTCGACCGGCACTTCGCGCCGGAGGGGGTCCGGTTCGAGGCTCCCCGCGCGACCCGCTGGTACGCGCGGCTCGAGCGGCAGCCCGACGCGGAGTTCCAGCCCCCCGGCGGGGCGGGGGGACGCGGCGCGGGCGGAGCGCTGCCGGCCGGGAACGAAGGCTCGCTCTGGCGGCGGCGGATGAACGAAGCGCAGATGGTGCTCCACGCCCACCCCGTCAACCAGGCCCGCGAGGCGCGGGGTGAGCTTGCGGTCAACAGCGTGTGGTTCTGGGGGACGGGGGAGCCCGGGCCGGTCCCCCGTCGCCGCTTCGACGAGGTCGTGACCGATGACCCGCTCATCCGGGCCCTCGCCCGGCGAAGCGGCGCCCGGGTGCGCGATCTCGCCGGGGACCCGGAGACCGCCGGCGACCCGCCCGGCCGCCGGCTCGTCGCGCCCGGCCCCGGCTGCCTGCGCGCGGTCCTCGCCCGCGACGTCGAGTCCTGGCGCCGCGAGCTCCTGGACGCGGAGGAGCGCTGGTTCCGTCCCCTGGTCGACTCGGTGACGACGGACCGGATCCGGAAGGTCGTCGTGGATGCCGGGCTCCGGACGGGGGAGTCCGTGCTTGAGGCGGGCGGCCGTCGGGCCCGCCGGCCGGACGTCCCCGCCCCGGCCGGCGGGCTCGCGGAGTTCCTCTTGGAAGGGTAGCGGAAATGGACTTGCCACCTCGTGACCTCCCGACCGGCGCTGCAACTTGCCTTGGCAATGGCAACAGGCCATTTGACCCGTCGAGAGGGTTGGCCAATCCATTTCCGCTACCCTCCTTGGCCGACGAGCCCGCGCGTCCCTGAGGAGGCGGCGGACGGCCCCGGCGGGAGCGGGTTTCCGGATCCCCTCGACGCGCCCTCCGGCCACCTCGCGGCGAACTCCGCGCGCGGCGCCGTGATACCATCCGCGCCCGTCGGAGGTGAGTGATTCATGGTCGAATTCAATCTGTTGGCGACGCACATCCAGGGCCTGCAAGAGCGCATGACCGCTCTTAGGGGGTATCTTTGACGTCGCTTCGAAGCGCGAACGCCTCGCCGCGATCCGGCGTGAGCTGGAGGATCCCGCGGTCTGGGGAGACCCGGAGCGGGCGCAGGCCCTCGGGCGTGAGCGGGTCGGCCTCGAGCGTGTCGTAGACGCGGTCGACCGGACCGACGCGGGGCTCGGGGACGCGGCCGAGCTGCTCGAGCTCGCGGCGGCGGACGGGGACGAGGACACCGCCCGGGCCGTCGGAGAGGACGTCGAGCGTCTCGATTCCGAGGTCGGCCGGATCGAGTTCCAACGGATGTTCTCCGGGGCCATGGACAGCCGCAACGCGTTCCTGGAGGTGACCGCCGGCTCGGGGGGGACGGAGGCGCAGGACTGGGCCGCGATGCTCCTTCGGATGTACCTTCGCTGGGCCGAGCAACGCGGCTTCGAGACGGAGCTTCTCGAGGAGTCGCCGGGCGAGGTGGCGGGGCTCAAGAGCGTCTCCGTCCGCGTCGCCGGCGACCACGCCTACGGCTGGCTCCGCACCGAGACCGGGGTGCACCGGCTCGTTCGCAAGTCCCCCTTCGACTCCAGCAACCGCCGCCACACCTCGTTCGCGGCCGTCTTCGTCTCTCCGGAGGTGGACGACGACATCGACATCGACATCAACCCCGCGGACCTTCGTATCGACGTGTACCGGGCGAGCGGAGCCGGCGGCCAGCACGTCAACCGCACGGAGTCCGCGGTCCGGATCACCCACCTTCCGACCGGAGTCGTGGTGCAGTGCCAGAACGACCGCTCCCAGCACAAGAACCGCGCGACGGCCACCAAGCAGCTCCGGGCCAAGCTCTACGAGCTCGAGGTGCGGCGCCGGAACGCGGAGCGCCAGGTGGTCGAGGACGCGAAGGTGGACATCGGGTGGGGGAACCAGATCCGCTCGTACGT
>JAJECB010000384.1 GCA_022822245.1 Gammaproteobacteria bacterium | reverse complement strand
CCGGGCGCCGGCCTGACCGGGCCCGCGGTGGCGACCCTGCCGGACGGGTCGGTCGTCGACGCCGAGGCGGAGACCCGGGCCCTCGCGCGGGGCGAACGCGGGCCCGGCGATCCGGGGTGGCGCCTGGTCGCGCGGGGATGGCTCGGTGATCTCGCCGGTGCGCCGGACCGGGTCCCGCGGCTCTACCTGCTGGCGTGGCTCCGCCGCGGCCCCGCCGGTCCCGACGCCGGCCCGTCCGGGGACGAGACCGGCCTCCTCGTGGTGCGGGCGGCCGCGTTCGGCCCCTTCCGCGTCGAGCGGGCGGTCGAGGCGGTCCTGGTCCGAGATGCCCATGACGAGGTCCGGGTGGCGACGTGGAACGTCGTGCGCTAGCCGCGCTAGTGTCGCGGCCGTGAAGATGGTGAGAGCTTCGAATCGCGGTGAATGTCTGCAAAAACAGGAGAAATGACGCGCAAGAACGTCCCGCGAACCACGGTTCAGGACACGAGGAGCTTGCGGTCTGGACCCGGTGCGGACCGGTGCGGACTCCCGCAGGGTTGGCGGCCCGGCGGGAGCCGAAGGCGACGACGGGCAGGGCTAGGCGCGCCCCCGGATGCCGATCGTGCCCAGGGCCCGCCGAATCTCCTTCTCGGCCACGTCGTCGACGATGACGGTGTCGCCGATGCCGCGCGGGAGCACGAAGTGCAGGCGTCCCGCGACGACCTTCTTGTCGCGCTGCATGGCCGCGATCAGGTCGGCCGGCGACAGGTCCGTCACCGACGGCAGCGGCCCCATCCGCCCGATGAGCCCGGTCAGGGCGGTGTGGTCGCCCTTGCTCATCAGGCGGCGGTCGGCCGCGAGCCGGGCCGCGACCAGCATGCCGTACGCCACCGCCTCGCCGTGCCGGAGACGCCGGTACCGGGTGACCGCCTCGAGAGCGTGGCCGGCCGTGTGCCCGAAGTTCAGGATGCGGCGCCGGCCCCCCTCGCGCTCGTCGGCGGCGACCACGTCGGCCTTGATGCGGCACGAGGCGGCGACGATGTCCACGAGGAGCTCCGGCTTGCGCTCGAAGATGTCCGGCAGCCCGTCCACGAGCCGGTCGAAGAGCGGCCGATCGGCGATGACCCCGTACTTGACGACCTCGTAGAGGCCCGCGCGCAGCTCGCGGCGGGGAAGGGTGTCGAGCAGTTGGGGATCGGCGATGACCGCGGCGGGGGGATGGAAGGCGCCGATCAGGTTCTTGCCGAGCGGGTGGTTGACCCCGACCTTGCCGCCGACGGCGCTGTCGACCTGGGCGAGCAGGGTGGTCGGCACGTGCACGAGGTCGACCCCGCGAAGATACGTCGCGGCCGCGAACCCGGCGGTGTCGCCGAGCACCCCGCCCCCGACCGCGACGATCGTCGACTGCCGGTCCGCCCCGGCGCGGATCAGGGCCTCGTAGATGCGCGACACGGTGTGCAGGGTCTTCGAGCGCTCTCCGTCCGGCACGAGCAGGGGCTCGACCTTCGGCAACGCGGCCTGAATCGTCTTGCCGTGCCGGGCCCACACCGTCGGACTGGAGACGAGGAACCTCCGATCGCCGATTTGCGCCTCCGAGAGCCACCGGTCCATCGCCGCGGCGAGGCCGTGGGCCACGAAGACGGGGTAGGTCCGGGTTGCGCTTTCGACGTCGATGCGGGTCGGTTCCATGGAGGGTCCGTCGTGTTCGCGGAGCGCGCGGCCCCGCCCGGCCTGGCAGTCCGCGGCGGAGAGCCCCGCTGCCTCCGAGCGGCGATGCACCCCGCGTGCCTGCGTGGTTCGCCGGTTGCGTATGGCCGGTATGCGCTCTCCTCGCGCCTTGTCGGGCAAGGCGCCCCGGCGCCGTCGGCGTCCTCCGGGCGTGGTGCGTCGCGGGTTTCGCCGCAGGCTGCCGGAGCCGCAGAGCGGAGTGGTAGGATAACAGTTTTGCCCGGAGGATCCGCCGCCGATGCCGGACAAGGACGCCGCGTTCGTCAAGGAGATCACCCCCAGGTCCGAGGATTTCTCTCGCTGGTACACGGACGTCATCCGCCGCGCCGAGCTCGCCGACTACTCGCCGGTCAAGGGCAGCATGGTCATCCGCCCGTACGGCTACGCCATGTGGGAGCTCATGCAGCAGGCCCTCGACCGCCGCATCAAGGCGACCGGGCACGTCAACGCGTACTTCCCGATGTTCATCCCCGAGGGGCTGCTCAAGAAGGAGGCCGCCCACGTGGAGGGGTTCGCCCCGCAGGTGGCCTGGGTGACCCACGGCGGCGACGAGAAGCTCGAGGAGCGGCTGGTGGTGCGCCCGACCTCCGAGGCGATCATCGGCACGATGTACTCGAAGTGGATCCAGTCGTGGCGCGACCTGCCGGTGCTCATCAACCAGTGGGCCAACGTGGTGCGGTGGGAGAAGGTGACCCGCCTCTTCCTGCGCACCACCGAGTTCCAGTGGCAGGAAGGCCACACCGTGCACGAGACCGAGGAGGAGGCGCAGGCCGAGACCCTGAAGATGCTCGGCGTGTACAAGGACTTCTGCGAGACCGAGCTGGCGATGCCGGTGCTCGAGGGCCGCAAGACCGAGAGCGAGAAGTTCGCGGGGGCCGACAAGACCTACTCGATCGAGGCTCTGATGGGCGACGGGCGGGCCCTCCAGGCGGGCACGTCCCACAACCTCGGGCAGAACTTCGCCAAGGTCTTCGACATCACGTTCCAGGGGCGCGACAAGACGGTGCAGCACGGGTGGCAGACGTCGTGGGGGATGACGACGCGGCTCATCGGCGGGGTCATCATGACCCACGGCGACGACAGCGGGCTCATCCTGCCCCCGCGCATCGCGCCGCACCAGGTCGTCATCG
>JAJECB010000095.1 GCA_022822245.1 Gammaproteobacteria bacterium | reverse complement strand
CCCCCGGCGCACGGCCAACCTTCCAGGGAGAATCAAATGTCAATTCCGAAGAAATCCGTGAAATCCGTTCCCGCATTCATCGCCGCCGCCGCGATGGTGATGGGGCTTGCCGGCACCCAGGCGGCAGCCGAAACCCGGATCCGCGTCCAGTCGGTGATCCCCACCTCGGCGGACGAGGTCGTCATGCTCAACGCGTTCGGGGACGACGTGAAGGCCCTCACCAACGGCGAGGTGGTGATCGAGGTGCTACCGGCCGGTGCCGTGGTCGGTGTGCGCGAGACCCTCGACGCGGTCGCCAAGGGCCTCGTCGAAGGTGGCTTCGCGTGGACCCACTACTGGTCCGGCAAGCATCCCGCGGCCATGCTGTTCGGCTCTCCGGTGGCGGGCGCGGGCGTCGGCATCGACAACATCGCCTTCCTGTCGTGGTTCCTCTACGGCGGCGGCAAGGAGCTGTACGACCAGCTCTGGGACGAGATGGGGGTCAACATCAAGGGATTCATGCTGCAGCCGGTGGGACCGGAGGCGCTCGGATGGTTCCGCGAGCCGATCAACTCGATGGACGACTTCCGCAAGTACCGTTTCCGCACCCCGCCGGGCATCCCCGGCCAGACCTACAAGGACATCGGGGTCGCCTCGGTCGCGATGGGCGGCGGCGACATCCTGCCCGCGCTCGAGAAGGGCACCATCGACGCGGCCGAATGGTGCTGCCCCAAGCCGGACAGCGTGTTCGGCCTCCACAAGGTGCTCAAGCACTACTACCTCCAGGGCCTGCACCAGGTGGTCGTCAACGCGGACATCTACATCAACGGGGACGTCTACCGCAGCCTCACCCCGCACCAGCAGAAGGCCATCGAGGTCGCGGCCAACGCGTCTCTCGTCAAGGCCCTCGGCTACCGCATCTACGAGAACGGCAAGGCCCTGAAGGACCTGACCGAGAACCACGGGGTGCAGTTGCACGATACCCCCGCCGACTACTTCACCGCCTACATGGACGCGGCCCGTGCCTCCCTCGAGAAGAACGCGGCCGAGAACGCCTTCTTCAAGGAGGTGTGGGATTCGCAGAAGGCATTCGCCGAGGTGGCGGTCCCGTTCTGGGCCGGTGCGCAGATGTCCAACGCGAGCCTCGGGATGGCGTTCGCGAAGTCCCAGTAGTGAAGTCGTCGAAGCTCCACCGAGCCGGCAGGGCCCGAGGCGCGGCCGGATGGGGCGGGTGACGATGCAGGGGCGCCGGCCGGGCGCCCCTGCCTTTCCTTCCTCCTGCCCTCGCCCTTGCCTCGCCGCGGCTTCCGGGTTGTCCTGCTGAGGAGCTTGGGGCGCGTCCCGTGGAACAGGATCATCCCGACTTCACCGACGAGCTGATCGCGGGGCGCCGCGCCGGGCCGCCGGGCGGAATGCCCGGCGACATGCCGCCCTGGATGGCCGGCCTCATCCTCCGGATCGACAACGCGAGTCGCATCGCGGGCCGAATCATCTGCTGGATGCTCGTGCCCCTCATGTTGGCGATGGTCTACGAAGTGGTCGCGCGAAAGCTCTTCGTCGCGCCGACCATGTGGGCTTACGACATCTCCCGCATGGTGTGCGGCGCGATGTTCATGCTGGGCGCGGGATACGCTCTCTCCAAGGGCGTGCATATCCGGGCGGACTTCCTGTACCGCAACTGGTCGCCGCGCCGGCAGGGGGCGGTCGACGCGGCCCTCTACGTGCTGCTCTATTTCCCGGCCCTCGTCTTCTTCGCCTGGGTCTCCTACGATTACGCGGCGGTGGCGTGGTTCCGCGGCGAGCGCAGCATGGACACCGCGTGGATGGCCCCGCTTGCGCCGGTCCGCACCGCCATGCCGGTGGGGGCGCTCCTCCTCCTCATGCAAGGCGTATCGGAGCTGCTCAAGAGCATCTACGCCGTTCGCACCGACCGCTGGCCGCAATGAGCTCCGAACTCATCGGCGCGCTGATGATCGCGGTCATGCTGCTCGCGATCTTCGTGGGGTTCCCCATCTCCTTCACCCTCATCTTCCTCGGGCTCGCGTTCGGGTACTGGGGTTTCGGTGACCTCGTCTTCTACCTGATGACCCTCCAGTTCAACAGCGTGATGCTGGAGCAGACCCTCGCCGCCGTGCCCCTCTTCGTCTTCATGGGGATCATGATGGAGCAGGCGGGTCTCATGGAGCGGCTGTTCCGGTCCGTGCAGCTCATGCTCGCCTCGACCCGGGGCTCGCTCTACATCGCGGTGCTCTTCGTCTCGACCATCTTCGCGGCCGCGACCGGCATCGTCGGCGCGTCGGTCACCATCCTCGGCATCATGGCCGCGAAGACCATGAACCGCTCGGGCTACGACGTTCGGCTCGCGGCCGGCACCATCACCGCGGGCGGGACGCTCGGCATCCTGATCCCGCCCTCCATCATGCTCGTGGTCATGGGGCCGGTGCTCGAGGTTCCGGTGACGGACCTCTTCGCGGCGGCCATCGTGCCCGGCCTGCTGCTTGCGTTCCTCTACACCGCCTATTCCCTGGTCCGATGCTGGCTCAATCCGGAGCTCGGGCCGCCGTTGCCGAAGGAGGAACATCCCGAGAGCTTCCGGATCGTGGTCCGCGAGTTCACCCAGGGCCTCGTGCCCCCCGCCGCCCTCGTCGGCTTCGCGCTCGGCTCGATCCTCTTCGGCTGGGCGACGCCGACCGAGGGCGCCGCTTGCGGGGCGTTCGGCGCCCTCGTGCTCACCGCCGCCTACGGCAAGCTGACCACGAAGCGCTTCTCGGACGCGCTCATCAAGACCCTCGAGATCTCGGTCCTCATCCTGTTTCTGGTGGCGGCCTCGAATTTCTTCGGCGCGGTGTTCTCGCGCCTCGGCACGCCGACCATGCTGACGAACATGCTCCTCGACTGGGAGCTGACCCAGATCCAGGTCCTGCTCATCGTGATGGCGCTCATCTTCCTCCTCGGGTGGCCGCTCGAGTGGGTGCCCATCGTCCTCATCATCGTTCCGATCATGATCCCCCTTCTCGACAAGATGGGGGTCAACCTCACCTGGTTCGGGATCCTGGTCGCGGTCAACCTTCAGACCGCGTGGTTGTCGCCACCGGTGGCGCTATCGGCCTATTTCCTGAAGGGCGCGGTCCCAGCTTGGGATCTCAAGGACATCTACATCGGCATGATGCAGTTCATGGTGATCCAGCTCATCGGGCTCGCGGCCGTCCTCACGTTCCCCCAGCTCGCCCTCTGGCTCCCGTCCCTAATCTACGGTTAGTCTTGCGGAACTGAATCCCGGATGCGGCGGGGCCGGCCCGCCGTCGTCCCTCGCCTCAAACGGAGACACGAACATGGCGGCCAACTCGGCGCAGGCGCGCGACATCGCCTACCAGGTGCACCCCCAGACCAACCTGCGGCTCCATCAGACGGAGGGTCCCCTCGTCGTGGAGCGGGGCGACGGACCCTACGTCTTCGACGACACCGGAAGGCGCTATCTCGAAGGGATGGCGGGCCTGTGGTGCGCCTCGCTCGGCTTCAGCGAGGGGCGGCTCGCGCAGGTGGCCTACGAGCAGATGAAGACCCTGCCCTACTACCACACCTTCAACGGGCGGTCGCATCCGCAGAGCATCGATCTTGCCGAGAAGCTCATCGAGATCGCGCCCGTCAAGATGTCGAAGGTGCTGTT
>JAJECB010000063.1 GCA_022822245.1 Gammaproteobacteria bacterium | reverse complement strand
CCGGGGATGGAGAGCTCGCCGCCGATGTCGAAGAGCGCGTGCTGGACATCGAGAAGACAGGCGCGCATCTCGTCGTCGAGAGGGTGGACGAGGATCGCTCCGATGGCGCAGTTGAGCTCGTCCACCTCGCCCATCGCGTGGACGCGGGCCGCGTCCTTGTCCACCCGCGAGCCGTCGCCGAGGCCGGTCGTCCCGCCGTCTCCGGTGCGGGTGTAGATCTTCGAAAGGCGATGTCCCACGCGTGCGCTCCCCCGCGAGTGGTTGCCGGGTGCCTACGATAGCGCAACCCTGCGCCCGATCCGGCACGGAGCCCGGTGCGCCCCGAGGGGAACGGGGCTCGGGACGCGCCGCCGCCCCGCGGAGGGCCGGAGGGAACCCCGCGGTCAGCCGCCGAGCCGCGCGCCGGCCCCCGCCTTCGGATCCGGGCCCGGATCCGGGTCCGACTCGGGCGGCGGGCCGGGATCGGCCGACTCCGCGATCTCGCGCCCCTCCGCGGCCGCGAGCTCGATGAGCACCGTCGAGCTCCGGGGTGCAGCCGGGACATAGCCCGCCTGCTCCTCGACCGGCTTTGCCGTCCGTCGGATCATCCGGAACACGATGAATCCCGCGAGCACCGCGTGGACCGTGACCAGGCAGAAGAGGAACCCCGGCGGGCCGATCGCCTCGAGGGCGAACGCGGCGGCAAGCGGACCCGCGATGAGCCCGCAGCCGGTCACGAACACGAGGGTCCCGCTCGCCCCCACCATCTGCCGGGGCGAGAGATAGTCGTTCACCTGCGCGATGCACAGGGAATAGAGGGGCAGGGCCGCGGCGCCCAGCACGAACATCATCGCGTAGGCCACGGTCCCCGCGGGCTCCGCCAGCCCCAGAGCCGCCATCGCCGGCGCGGCGCCACCGACGAGGGCCGCCCCGAGCATGACCCGCCGCCGGTCGAAGCGGTCGGAGAGCCATCCGAGCGGCCACTGGGAGCAGAGCCCGCCGATCATCACGAAGGCCATGAACCACGCCACCTCCGCCACCTCGAGCCCGATCTCGCGGGCATAGATCGCCCCCATGCCGAACAGCCCGCCATGGATGAGCCCGGTCAGCACCGCCGCGACCACCCCGAGAGGGGAGGCCCGGTAGAGCTCGGCCACCGTCAACCGCTGCGCCCGGCGCGGTCGCGGACCCGGGCGCGCCGCGAGGAGGAGCGGAACGAGAGCGAGGGACACCAGGATCGAGACGAGCAGGAAGAGGTCGAACCCGCCCGGGTCGGCGGCGTTGAGCAGGAGCTGTCCACTCGCGGCGCCGGCGAACATCGTGACCATGTAGAGCGAGAGGAGCCGCCCTCGGGTCCGGTTGGTCGCCTGCTGGTTGAGCCAGCTCTCGACGACGATGTACATCCCCGAGTAGCAGAATCCGGTCACCACCCGCATCGCGGTCCAGAACACCACTTCCACGAAGAGGGCGTGCATGAGGACGGAGACCGACGCGAGCGAGGCGAGGGCGGCGAACACCCGGACGTGGCCGACCTGCCGGACGAGGGCCGGAGACAGGACCGAGCCCGCGAGCATCCCCACGAAGTAGCCGGACATGACCGCCCCGGTGGCGGCGGTCGGGAAACTCTCCATCGCGGCACGAAGGGGGATGAGAGTCCCCTGAAGACCGTGCGCGACCATGATGAGCGCGGCGCCGGCAAAGAACGGCCACGCCCGACCAGCCACCCCGTGGCTGCTCCGTCCCCGCTCCATCGAACCGCCCCCCGCCCAGGATCCGCCGGAGCACGCGAGCCGGCGTGGGTGTATTTTCTCACCGACGACCGGACAAGAGAACCGAATTACTTGCCTGTTTCCGACATTTGCACGGACTTTCCAAGGCAATTGAACCGTCGATCCGCGAGCCACGATGCTCCCCCCGCGACCGGGCGAATTTCGCCGTGTGAGATAATCGCGCCGTTCCGGTCGCCTCCGGCTCGCACCCGACGCCGCGCGGCCCCGGCCCTTCCCCCCGCCCCTGACCACCAAGGCGAAATGGACCGTCCGCTCAATTCGCTCCTTCGCGAGCGCATCGTCGTGCTCGACGGCGCCACCGGGACCATGCTCCAGGAGCGCGGGCTCGACGAGGCGGACTACCGCGGGGAGCGTCTTCGGGGCTCCACCCGCCCGCTTCGCGGCAACCACGACCTCCTTTGCCTCACCCGGCCCGACGTGGTGGCGGAGGTCCACGATGCCTACCTCGCGGCGGGGTGCGACGTCGTCCTCACCAACACGTTCACCGCCACGTCGATCGCGCAGGCCGACTACGACACTGCCGACCTCGCGGCCGAGATCAACGAGGCGGGAGCCCGCATCGCCCGCGCCCGCGCCGCCGCCTGGTCGGAGCCGGACCGCCCCCGGTTCGCGGCCGGGGTGCTCGGGCCCACCAACCGGACCGCGTCCATCTCCCCCAAGGTGGAGGACCCGGGCGCCCGCAACACGAGCTTCGACGAGCTCCGCGCCGCCTACGAGGAGGCGGCGCACGCCCTCGTCGCGGGCGGCGTCGACCTCGTCCTCGTCGAGACGGTCTTCGACACCCTGAACGCGAAGGCCGCGATCTTCGCCGTCGAATCCGCCTTCGAAGCGCTCGGCCGGCGCGTTCCGGTCATCGTCTCGGGCACCGTCACCGACGCCTCCGGCCGCACCCTCTCGGGGCAGACCGTCGAGGCGTTCTGGAACTCGATCCGGCACGCGGAGCCGCTCGCGGCGGGGCTCAACTGCGCCCTCGGGCCGCTCGAGATCCGGCCGTGGATCGAGGAGTTCGCGCGGGTCGCGACGGTCCCGGTGAGCGCGCACCCGAACGCCGGCCTCCCGAACGAGCTCGGCGGCTACGACCTCACCCCGGACGAGCTCGCCCGCGAGGTCGGCGACTGGGCGGAGCGCGGCCTCGTCAACATCGTCGGCGGGTGCTGCGGAACGACTCCGGACCATATCCGCGCGCTCGTGGAGGCGGTGGCGGGAGCCGCCCCCCGGGTTCCGCCGGCGCGCCCGCCGATCACCCGGCTCGCCGGTCTCGAGCCCCTGAACATCGCCCCCGATTCCCTGTTCGTCAACGTCGGAGAGCGCACCAACGTCACCGGCTCCCCCCGCTTCGCGCGCCTCGTCCGGGAAGGCGACTTCGAGGCCGCGCTCGGCATTGCGCGGAGCCAGGTCGAGAACGGCGCGCAGGCGATCGACGTGAACATGGACGAAGGGCTCCTCGACTCCGAGGCGTTCATGGTCCGCTTCCTCAACCTCATCGCCTCGGAGCCGGACATCGCGCGGGTGCCGGTGATGATCGACTCGTCGCGCTGGGAGGTCATCGAGGCGGGGCTCAAGTGCGTGCAGGGCAAGGGCATCGTCAACTCGATCAGCCTCAAGAACGGCCCCGCGGAGTTCCTCGAGCAGGCCCGCCTCGCCCGCCGCTACGGGGCGGCGGTGGTGGTCATGGCCTTCGACGAGGAGGGCCAGGCGGACACCCTCGAGCGGCGCATCGCGGTCTGCGAGCGCGCGTACGAGCTCCTCGTCCGGGAGGCGGGCTTCCCGCCCGAGGACATCATCTTCGACCCCAACATCTTCGCGGTGGCGACGGGCATCGAGGAGCACCGCACCTACGCGGCCGATTTCATCGAGGCGACCCGCCTCGTCAAGGAACGGCTGCCGGGGGCCCTCGTCTCGGGAGGGCTCTCCAACGTCTCGTTCGCGTTCCGCGGCAACAACCCGGTGCGCGAGGCGATGCACGCGGCGTTCCTCTATCACGCGATCCGGGCCGGGCTCGACATGGCCATCGTCAACGCGGGCCAGCTCACCGTCTTCGACGAGGTGGAGCCCGAGCTCCGGGAACGGGTCGAGGACGTGATCCTCGACCGCCGCCCCGATGCCGGCGACCGGCTCCTCGCGATCGCGGAGCGCCACGCGGGCGGCGGGCGCGCCGAACGCGACGAAGCGGTGGCCGAGTGGCGCTCCTGGCCGGTCGAGAAGCGGATCGAGCACGCCCTCGTCGCGGGGGTGGCGGACCACATCGAAGCGGACACGGAGGAGGCCAGGCAGGCCGCGGACCGACCCCTCGACGTCATCGAGGGACCCCTGATGGCGGGCATGAACGTGGTCGGCGATCTCTTCGGCGCGGGGCGGATGTTCCTCCCCCAGGTGGTCAAGTCCGCCCGGGTGATGAAGCGGGCGGTCGCGTACCTCACCCCCTGGCTCGAGGCGGCGGCACCCCCCGGCGAAGGCGCCGGATCGAGCCCCGGCGGCTTCTCCGGCCGGGCCGGCCGCATCGTCCTCGCCACCGCCAAGGGCGACGTGCACGACATCGGCAAGAACATCGTCGGGGTGGTCCTGCAGTGCAACGGCTTCGAGGTCATCGATCTCGGGGTCATGGTGCCGGCGGAACGGATCCTCTCCGTCGCCCGCGAGGAACGGTGCGACCTCGTCGGGGTCTCCGGCCTCATCACCCCCTCGCTCGACGAGATGGTGCACATCGCATCCGAGATGACCCGGCTCGAGTTCCGCCTCCCCCTCCTCATCGGGGGCGCGACGACCTCGAAGGTGCACACCGCGGTGAAGATCGACCCCTGCTACGAGCACGGCGTGGTCCACGTCCCGGACGCGTCGCGCGCGGCGGGGGTCGCGACGAGCCTCGTCAGCGGCGAGCGCCGCCCCGCGTTCGTCGCGGAGACCCGCGACGCCTACGGCCGGCTCCGGCGCCAGCGCCAGCTCCAGCAGCGCACCCGGCGGGCGAGCCCGCTCGCGCAAGCGCGCGCGAACCGCCTCGCCACCGACTGGGCGGGCTACGCCCCTCCCCGCCCCCGCTTCCTCGGCCGCCGGGTGCTCTCGGGCTACCCGCTCGCCGAGATCGCCCGGCGAATCGACTGGTCGCCGTTCTTCCACACGTGGGAGCTCGCCGGGCGCT
>JAJECB010000381.1 GCA_022822245.1 Gammaproteobacteria bacterium | reverse complement strand
CCCGCGACAGCTCCTCGATCAGTACGACCTGGCCGAACATTCCGAGGAACCGTCCATCCTTCCTGAGCGGCGAGTCGTGGAGGACGGCGGCCTTGCCCAGGGTGTCGAGCCAGATGGGGTCGCGCCAAGTGGTCGTCGTGGCCTGTTTTCCGGTGATCATCCACCGATGGAAGTTCGGGTCCCTCGACCGGTCCTCGCTGACCGCGGCCCGTTCCCCCCGGTACCACACTCGCCCCGTGCCGTCGGGGCGGAAGAAGCCGATTCCCGCCACTTGAGGGGTGGCCGCAAGCGCGCCGTACATGAAGGCGTCCGTCCGGGCCTGATCCTCGAGGTCGAGATCTCCGTCGGCAACGAGGGAGGAAATCCATCGTGCCTGCTCCCTGATCGGATCGAGGCGGCTGCCGAGCTCGCGTTCCAGGGAGTCGAGCACGGTGTCCGAGCGCTCCTGGATGAGGCGCCGGGTGCTCTCCGCGGCACTCCCCAGCCCGAGCCAGAGCACCGTTCCGGCGGCGAGCGCAACGAGCGCCCCGAGCCCGAACACGGCCACCGCCGTGACCGAGATGCGCCAGCGCCTCGCGGGAGCGGTGAGAACGGTCTCGGCCATCGGTTCGCCTCGGCTCGGTTCGCTTCAGTCAGTCTCGGATCGCTTCGCCTCCGCCGGACCGCGCCGGACCGGATGAGGCCGGATCCGGCCGGACCGGATCGGGCCGCTCCGGGCGCGGCGCGGCCCGGCTCGCTTCCGTCCCGCTCACTCCTCCCGGCGTGAGCCGCTCAG
Source organism: Gammaproteobacteria bacterium (assembly GCA_022822245.1). The sequence goes on along the minus strand of JAJECB010000381.1, from coordinate 13,328 downwards.
CGCGGGCGCTGCAGGAACTCGGCCATGATCGCCTGGGGCTCGCCCTCGGCGTAGGCCGCCTGCTGGCCGAGCGTCCCCGCCCGGAACGCCTCCTCGAACCCCCGCATGGCGAGCTCCCGGAAGCGCGCCTTCGTGCGCCGGAACGCGGCCGGCGCCTTGGCCGCGAGGGCGGTGGCAAGCTCCGTCGCCTTCTCCAGCACCTGGTCCGCCTCCACCACCGCGGCAAGCAGGCCGAGGCGCTCGCACTCGTCGCAGTCCATGAAGCGGCCGGTATAGGAGAGCTCCTGGTTCTTGGCCCAGCCGAGGTGCAGCGTCATCCAGTACGAGCCCATGACGCTCGGGAGCCCCGCGTTGATCTCTGGCTGACCCATCCGGATCCCGGGGTGTCCGACCCGGAGGTCCGAGACGAGCGCGATCTGGAAGCCGGCCCCGGCCGCGAGGCCGTTGAGGGCGGCCACCACCGGCTTGTCGACGGCGAGGATCGCGGTGTAGGTCCGGCATACGGTCCCGAACCACGCCTCGATGCGCGGGACCTCCATGGTGCTCGCCTCGCGGAGGTCGACCCCGGCCGAGAAGGCGCGCTCTCCCGCTCCGGTGAGGACGATGGCGCGCGTCGCGGGATCCTCGGCGCATTCGTCGAGGGCGGCGGCGAGGGCTTCGGCGAGCGCGATGCTGACCGCGTTGAGGGCCTGCGGGCGGTTGAGGGTGAGGACGGCGATCCCGTCGCCGCCCCGCTCGATTCGCACGACTTCCGTCATTTCCTCCATCTCCAAGGGGGCCGGACTCGCCCGGGGGCGCCGGTCGGATCAATCCCGGCGTTGCCCGGGGCGGCCGCGCCGTGGTCCGCTGCGCCCCGGTGCGGGGTAGCGAGGCATGGCGCAACGGGTCCGGGCGCGGCATGCGGCGACCGGGGCGGCAACGGGAAGGGCGGCCGGCCGCGCTTCCATCCCGCTTTTCCCTGGTCCGGAGCACGGATCAGCCGCCGTCCTCCGGCGGCGCGAACGCCTCCCCGTCCCAGCGCTCGCGCACCGTGAACCCCTCGACCGGACCGCGTCTCAGTTTCGTCAACTGCTTCACGGGGCGGCCGAGCGGCACCACCGCGCAGACCGCGACGTTCTCCGGCACCCCGAGCAGCTCCTTCACCTTGCTCTCCTGCGCGATCGCGAGGGTGGTGATGGTGCCGCCGTAGCCTTCGTGCCGGGCGGCCATCAGGACGTTCCAGACGAAGGGGTAGATGGAGGCGCCGCTGATGACCCCGACTCGCTCCAGATACTGGTCGGTGGACGCGACGAGGCGAAGGTCGACGCACACCACGAGCACCACCGACGCCTCCCGGAACGTCTCGGTGAGGCGGCTCGGGGGCTCGGTGCGCTCGATCTCTTCCGGCCCGACCGCAAGCGGCTCGACCGAGTTCCAGGGGCTCTGCCCGGCCGCGATCTGGGCCGTGTAGCGCTTGGCGGCGGGGACCGCGAGGTCCGCGAGCGCGTTGCGGGTATCCGCGTCCCGCACCACCACCACGTGCCAGCCCTGGCGGTTGCCGCCGCTCGGCGCGAAGCGGGCATGGTCGAGGATACGGTAGATCGCCTCGTCCGGCACCGGATCGCCGGTATACGAGCGGGCCGCGAACGTGGTTCGCATTGCATCGTAGAGTTCCATCGGTTCTCGCTTTCTCCTTCGCTTTGTCATGTTCGGGGACTTCACGATAATCTAACCGAACCGGAGGCGCGTGCCGGACTCGTGGCCGGATTCGGACCCGACGGAATCGGGGCCCGGAGCGGCGCGCCTTTTTTCGGCACTTCCGGAGTCGACGAAGCGGAGGAAAACGACGTGCACGATGTGGTGATACGCAATGCGACGGTGATCGACGGGCTTGGCAATCCGCGCCGGGAGGGGGAGTCGCTCGCGGTGCGCGAGGGGCGGATCGTGGCCATGGGCCCCGACGTGGGGCGCGGCGCGGAGGAGGTCGACGCCGGGGGCCGGGTGCTCTGTCCCGGCATCGTCGACCTGCACACCCACTTCGACGCGCAGCTCACCTGGGACAGCTACGCGACGCCGTCCGTCGGGCTCGGGGTGACGACGGTCGTCGCCGGCACCTGCGGCTTCACCATCGCGCCCTGCCGCGAGGAAGACCGCGACCGGACCCTGCGCAACCTCACCCACGTCGAGGGCATGTCCCTCGACGCGCTCCGCGAGGGCGTGGACTGGGACTTCGAGACCTGGCCCGAGTACCTCGCGATGCTGGAGCGAAAGGGCACGGTGCCGAACGTCGCCTGCTTCGTCGGCCATTCGTCGGTGCGCACGTACGTGCTCGGCGACGAGGCCTCGTCGCGGCCCGCCACGCCGGGCGAGGTCGCGGAGATGAAGAGCATCGTCTGCGACGCGATGGAGGCGGGGGCGATCGGCTTCTCCACCACCACCCTCGAGCAGCACAACGGCGAGAACGGGATCCCCATGCCCTCGCGGCTCGCCGACGAGCACGAGATGTTGGAGCTCACCGGGGCGCTCGGCGAGGTCGGAAAGGGGGTGTTCATGCTGACGAAGGGCATGACGAGCACCATCCCCTGGCTCGAGAAGATCGCCGCCCGCAACGGCCGGCCGGTGATGGTCGCCGCGATGTTCGTGGACCCCAATGACCCCGAGCGCGTGTTCCGGGAGCTCGACGAGATCGGCGATGCCAAGGGTCGCGGCCGCGAGCTCTGGGGGCAGGTGGGGTGCTTCCCCCTCGGGATGGAGTTCTGCCTTGCGCATCCCTATCCCCTCGAGGCGCTTCTCGCCTGGCGCCCCGCCATGGAGGCGCCGAGTACCGAGGAGTTCCGGCGGATCGTGTCCGATGCGTCGTTCCGGGACGCGATCAAGGCGGAGGCGAGAACCACCGGAGTTCCCCTCCGGTTTTCCTATCACCAGTGGGACCACATGCGGATCATGGAAGCGGCGAAACCGGAGAACCGCGATCTCGTGGGCCGGGTGGTCGGCGACCTCGCGCGCGAGGCGGGGAAGGACCCCTTCGACTGGTACCTCGACCATTGCCTCGACGGCGAGATGGACTCGCTCGTCGACTGCCACATGTTCAACGTGGACGAGGAGCGGGTGAAGGACCTTCTCGAACATCCGCACGGGGTGCTCGGACTCTCCGACGCGGGCGCCCACCTCTCGTTCCTCTGCGACGCCGGTTTCGGCCTGCACATGCTCGGGCACTGGGCGCGGGACCGGGCCGACCTGACCCTCGAGCAGGCGGTGCAATCGGTGACGAGCCGGCTCGCCGACGTCTATCGGATCAAGGAGCGGGGGCGGCTCAAGGTGGGCGCGTGCGCCGACCTGCTGCTCTTCGACCCCGAGACGGTGGGGCGCGGCGAGCGGGTCCGGAAGTGGGATCTGCCGGCCGGCGCGGACCGTGTCGATACCCCGCCCATCGGGGTCGAGGGGGTCTGGATCAACGGTCGCCGGGTGGTGAACGAGGAGGGCGTGATGAAGAACGGCGTGCGTCCCGGGAAGGTGCTACGGGACTTCGCCGACTAAGGAGGCCGCGGGCGTAGTACGTGCGACCCGCCGCGCCGCGCGCGCCCGGCGGGACGCGCATCGTCCCGGCATTCCTTGCGCGGCCGGGAGACGGCCGGGAGCGTTCGGCCGCGCGGGGCGGCCCGCGCGGAGCGGCGGCCGGCGATTGATCCGGCCCCGGACCGCGGCAGCGGCCCGGGGCCGCGATCAGATGTTGCTGTCGAGGAAAGCGGTGAGCTGCGACTTCGAGAGGGCGCCGACCTTGGTGGCTTCCACCGTGCCGTTCTTGAACAGCATGAGGGTCGGGATGCCCCGGATGCCGTACTTGGGCGGGATGGACGGGTTCTCGTCGATATTCAACTTTGCAATCGTGACCCGTCCGTCGTATTCTTCCGCGATATCTTCGAGAATCGGCGCGATCATCTTGCAGGGTCCACACCATTCGGCCCAGTAATCCACCAGCACCGGCTTCGTCGACTCGAGCACGTCGCGCTCGAAGCCCGCGTCCGACAGGTGGACGATCTTGTCGCTCATTCCCGTTTTCTCCCGTTCACTGAGGGGGCGTGCGCCCCATTGGAAACAACTTGAACAGTGATTGCAAGCGGCCCGACGCGGCCGATTCGGCCGGCCTCGCCGGCATCTTTTCCGACACCCGGTTCGAGGACATGGGACTCGTTCCGGCCCTTCTCAAGGGGGTGAAGGAAGCGGGATTCGAACGCTGCACCCCCATCCAGGCCCAGGCCCTTCCGCTCGCCCTCGCCGGCCGCGACGTCGCGGGCCAGGCACGGACCGGGACCGGCAAGACCGCCGCCTTCCTCATCGCGGCCATGGACCGGGTCCTGCGCGGCGCCGCTTCCGCGGAGGCGGCGGCGGACGGAGGCGGATCGGCGCACGCGGAGGGAAGGGAGACCGCCCCGAACTCCGGCCCGGGCTCCGCGCCCGGCGGCAGCCGGGGCGGACCGCCGTGCCGGCCCCGAATCTACATCGTCGCGCCCACCCGCGAGCTCGCCATCCAGATCCACAAGGACGCGGTGGCCATCGGCCGCCATACCGGGCTCGCCATGGGGGTCGTCTACGGGGGCACGGGCTACGACCGGCAGCGGCGCATGATCGAGGAGGGGCTCGACATCCTCGTCGGAACCCCCGGGCGCCTCATCGACTACCACCGGCAGCGGCTCTACGACCTTCGCTCCGTGGAGGTGTTCGTTCTCGACGAAGCGGACCGGATGTTCGACCTCGGCTTCATCCGCGACATCCGCTACCTGTTCCGGCGCCTGCGTCCCCCCGCCGAACGGCTGAGCTTCCTCTTTTCCGCGACCCTCTCGCAGCGGGTTCTCGAGCTCGCGTACGAGCACATGAACGAGGCGACCCTCATCGACACCCGCCCGCCGGACCGGGTGCTCGTCGACGAGGTGACGCAGCGGCTCTACCACGTCGGGCAGGACGAGAAGATCCCGCTGCTCCTCGGGCTGCTCCACGAGCCCGGGGTGGCGCGTGCGATGGTGTTCGTGAACACCCGCCAGATGGCGGACCGCCTCGGCGCCGCGCTCGAAGGCAACGGATTCGCGGCCGCGGTGCTCTCGGGGGACGTCCCGCAGCGGCGGCGGCTCGGTCTCCTCGAACGGTTCCACGCGGGGGGGGTCGCGATCCTGGTCGCGACCGACGTGGCCGCCCGCGGCCTCCACATCCCCGGGGTGACCCACGTGTTCAACTACGACCTCCCCCAGGATCCCGAGGACTACGTGCACCGCATCGGGCGGACGGCGCGGGTGGGGGCGAAGGGCGAAGCGGTGAGCCTCGCCTGCGATCGCTTCGTCTATTCCCTTGAGGACATCGAGGAGCTCGTCGGGTCGCGGATCCCGACCGAGCCGGTGGACGAGTCGATGCTGGTCGAGCCGCGGCCGTCGGCCCCGCTTCCGAAGAACCGGCGCCGGCCCGGGCATCGCGAGAAGCGGCCGCGCGGCGGGCACGGGCACAGGAGGTCCGCGGGGCGCGCCGCGCCGAGCCCCCGCGCCTGACCTTCGACACTCGGCCCGCCCTCGGCCCTCGGCCCTTCCGCTTCCGGCGCAGCGGTCAGGGGGACGAAGAAAGGGATCGCTCCGGGGCGGCGTCCGGCACGACCCGGACGAGCCAGTCCGCGATGTCCCGTATCTCCTCGGGACACACCGCGTGGGGCATCGGATAGGTGCGCCACTCGATCTCGTAGCCGAGGCGCTGGAGGGTGTCGCGGGAAGCGATCGCCCGGTCCACGCCGACGAGCGGGTCGAGCTCTCCGTGGGCCATGAGCACCGGAACTTCCGCGTTGGCGGCGGAGCGCTCCGCGGCGAGGGTGTCGGCGAGGGGAAGGTAGGTGGAAAGCGCGAGCACGCCGGCGAGGCGGCGGGGATGGCGCAGGGCCGCCTGGAGCGCGACCGCCCCGCCCTGAGAGAACCCCGCGAGGACGATCCGGTCGGCGGGGATGCCGGCCCGGACCTCGTCCTCGACGAGCGCCTCGACGGTGCGCTGCGACGCGTGCAGATCGTCCGGATCGGAGACGAAGGTGCCGCCCTCGTCGCGGATGTCGTACCAGGCCCGCATCGTCATGCCGAAGTTGATGGAGACCGGGCGCGGAGGCGCGTGGGGGAAGACGAACCGGGTCCAATCCCGGACCGCACCGAGCTCGGGGACGATGGGCGCGAAGTCGTGGCCGTCCGCGCCGAGGCCGTGGAGCCAGATGACGGCGGCGGTGGGCGCGCGGTCGAGCGGGTCGTGGATGATGGGGGGAGCGTGCACGAAGTCATGTTGAAGGTATCGTCCGGGCTGTGCAACGATCCGTGCCTTCCATGCTTCCGGAAGCGGGGGGTCGCCTCGCGCGGCGAGCGTGCAGCGGACCGCCGGACGGCGACGGCCCCGACCATCGAGGAGGCGAGCATGCGCAAGCACGAACGTGGCCGCCGCACACCCGGCGCGGCGCTCGCCCTCGCCGTTGCGGGCGGGGCGATGATCCTCACCTTCGGCGGGTGCGGGCAGTCCGGTCCCCTCTACCTGCCGGAGAAGGCTTCACTCGCGGCCAGCGTCGAGAGGCCGGTGACGAAGCCGTCGATCGAGCCGGGCACCGCGGCCGGGGAAGACGGGGCGGCCGCGGTCCGTCTCGCGCCCGCCTGACCACCCCTGCACCCGTCCCCGGTCCCGTGGCCGTTCCCATGCCGAGCGAACCGCCGGCGTTCGAGCCGTTCCCGTACCGCGGCGACGCGCTCTTCGCCGAGGGTTCGCGGCTTTCCGATCTCGCCGAGCGATTCGGCACCCCCCTCTACGTCTACTCCCGCTCGGCGCTGGAGATGGCCTGGCGCGGGTTCGACGACGCCCTCGCCGGAATGCCCCACCAGGTCTGTTTCGCGGTCAAGGCGAACGGGAACCTCGCCGTGCTCGATGCCTTGGCTCGGCTCGGTTCCGGGTTCGACATCGTCTCCGGCGGCGAGCTCGAGCGGGTGCTCGCGGCGGGGGGCGATCCGGGAAGCGTCATCTTCTCCGGGGTCGGCAAGTCGCGGGAGGAGATGCGGGCGGGGCTCGCGGCGGGGATCCGCTCGTTCAACGTGGAGTCGGTCTCCGAGCTCGAACGGCTCGCCGAGGTGGCGAGCGAGCTCGGCCGGGTCGCGCCGGTCGCGCTCCGGGTCAACCCCGACGTCGATCCGAAGACCCATCCCCACATCGCGACCGGCCTTCGGAGCAGCAAGTTCGGGATCCCGATCGAGGAGGCGCGGGCGGTCTACGCGAAGGGGGCGGGGATGCGGTCCCTCCGGATGATCGGGGTCGGCTGCCACATCGGCTCGCAGATCACCTCCCTCGATCCGTTCCGCGATGCGCTCCGGCGGGTCGCCGCCCTCGTGGACGAGCTCGCCGGGCACGGGATCGGGATCCGGGAGGTCGATGTCGGCGGGGGGCTCGGGATCCGGTATCGCGACGAGACGCCTCCGTCGCCGGCGGAGTACGGCGCGGTCGTGCGCGAGGTCCTCGGCGGCCGGCCGGTCACCGTCTTCGTCGAGCCGGGGCGGGCGGTCTGCGGGAACGCGGGGGTGCTCCTCGCGCGCGTCGAGTACCTGAAGGACAACGGCGACGCCCGTTTCGCGATCGTGGACGCGGCCATGAATGACTTCATCCGGCCCGCCCTCTACGACGGCTGGTCGCGCATCCTCCCCTGCGAGCGGCGGGACGGCGAGGGCCGGGCCGTCTACACGGTGGCGGGCCCCGTCTGCGAATCCGGGGACTTCCTCGGGCGGGACCGGGAGCTCGACGTCCGCGAGGGCGATCTCGTGGCGATCCTCTCCGCCGGCGCCTATGGATTCGTGATGAGTTCGAATTACAATTCGCGGCCCCGTGCGGCCGAGGTCATGGTCGACGGGGAGCGGGTGCACCTGGTGCGGCGGCGCGAGCGGGCGGACGAGCTCCATGCGCTCGAATCGCGGCTTCCCCTCTCTCCCACGGTGACGCAGTGAACGTGAACGCGAACGGTGCGGAATCGATGCCGGGGGTGGGCCGCAAGGCGGTCGCCCTCATCTCCGGCGGGCTCGACTCGATGCTCGCGGCGCGGACCATCCTCGAGCAGGGGGTCCACGTCGAGGGCATCAACTTCTTCACCGGCTTCTGCGTCGAGGGCCACACCCACGCGATCCGCCGGCGTGCGAACGGCGGTGGCGCCAACCCCCGCAACAACGCGCTCTGGGTCGCGGAGCAGCTCGGGATCCAGCTCCACCTCATCGACGTGGTCGAGGAGTACAAGCGGGTCGTCCTCAATCCGAAGCACGGCTACGGCGCGAACCTCAACCCGTGTCTCGACTGCAAGACCTTCATGGTCGGCCGGGCGCGGGAGTGGATGGAGGAGCACGGCTTCGACTTCATCATCACCGGGGAGGTGATTGGCCAGCGCCCGAAGTCGCAGCGGCGCGAGACCATGCCGGTGGTGGCGCGAGAGTCCGGGGCGGACGACCGGTTGCTGCGCCCGCTCTGCGCGAAGCGCCTGCCGCCGACGCTCCCGGAGCGCGAAGGCTGGGTGGAGCGCGACCGCCTGCACGACTTCACGGGGCGCTCGCGCAAGCCCCAGTTCGCCCTCGCGGCCGATTTCGGCATCGAAGACTACGCGCAGCCCGCCGGGGGGTGCTGCTTCCTCACTGACCGGCAGTACTCGAGCAAGCTCGCCGACCTCTGGAAGAGCCGCGGCCGGCGCGACTACGAGCTCGACGACATCATGCTCCTCAAAGTGGGCCGGCATCTTCGCCCGCGCCCGCACTTCAAGGTCATCGTCGGGCGCGAGGAGGGGGAGAACAATTTCTTGAGCGGCTATCGCGGGCAGTTCGTGCATCTGCGGACGGTGAGCCACCCCGGGCCGCTCGTCCTCGTGGACGTTGACGGTGAGCCGAGCGACGAGGACCTCCACCTCGCCGCGCGTCTCACCGCCCGGTTCAGCCAGGGGCGCGACGCGGAGCAGGTGGAGGTGGAGATCGGGGGCGGGGGGCGGCGGACCCAGCGGCTTCCGGTGGCCCCGATGGCCCCGAGCGCGATCCCGTCCGACTGGTACGTCTGAGCCGCGCGCGCATGGCCCGGGCGACCCTCGACGCGCGCCGGCTGCTCTGCCCCCTCCCGGTCATCCGTACCCAGGAGCGCGTCAAGGGGCTCGCGCCGGGCGACACCCTGGAAGTGACCTGCACCGACCCGGGCGCGCTCCACGACATCCCCGCCTGGTGCCGCCTCAACGGGCACCTGGTCACCGGCACCGCCGAGGACCGCCCCTCCCACGAACTCGTCATCACCATCGTCGTCGGCGGCACCCCCAGCAAATAGGTAGCTCCTTCTTCCGACGTCCGCGCGAGGGTGGTCAGTCCAGGAACGGGCTCGGGGTTCCGAAGCTCAATATGGTCAGGTCCTTCTTGGCACGGGTGGCGGCGACGTAGAGAAGCGCACGTTCGGCGGTCTCGGCCGCAGTCCGCTCCCGGCTGCCATCTTCGGGGATGACGGCGGCCAAAGGAACGAGGTCTTCGTTCACGCTCGCGATCACCATCCGGTCAAATTCCAGGCCCTTTACCCGGTGCATGGTGGCGAGACGCACGCCGCCGGCTGAATCATCCGGAGAGTCGGCCTCCAGCAGCTCCAGGGGCAAATCGGCGTCCATCAGCTCCTTCCCGAGCCTATCGCGTTCGAAGCGGGTGCGGCCGACGATGCAAATTCCGCGAAGCAATTCGTCCCGGCTCGACAGATCCTTCAGGTAGCGGACGAGCCACGCGGCCTGTTCGGCTCTGGTCTGGAAGTGCATCACGTGGGGGTCCGGGCCGTGTGCGACGGAGCGCACGGCGCGATTGTCGTCCGTACCGCCGTCCAGGTCGTCTATGGAATGGCGTTCGAGCAGCCCATCCGCCCAGCGGCGGGTTTCCTCGGTGGTGCGGTAGTTCAGCCGGAGCTTCTTCGCGCGGCCCCGGATTTCGATGCCGCAGCGACTCAGAACGACGCGATGGCGTGAATAGATGCGTTGATGGGCATCCCCGACGATGAAGAGGTCGTTCGGGCCGTTCGGGACGATCCCGCGGATGAGCCGCCAAGCCGGGGCCACCATGTCTTGGGCCTCATCGACCACTACCGACGCGAAGTTCCCGCCCCGCGACGCCGACTCTGCGGCGGCTTCTGCACGCTCGCGCCCGAGGATGGCCGCGGCCGCGCGATAGCAATCCGCCGCTTCCATGACTCCGCGCTCGGCCAACTGGGCGCGATACTCCTCGAATACTCGCCAGACCTCCGCACGTGTCGCCCGATTCAGCCGGACACCGCGCCCGGTCCTCGCAACGCGCAGGTACTCTTCCCGCGTTTCCACCCCGTTGGCCTGAATCACCCGCTCCCACTCGTCGTTGTAGAAACGGTCGGAGAACCCGAGGCCAAGCGGCTTCTTCGCAACCGCTTCCCGCCACGCGTCCGGGTGGCGCTCGAAGACGAGGCGGAAACGGTAGCCCCTTCCCCGCAAGAGGCGTTGCACCCAGCGATCGAGGTTCACGACTTCGATGCGCTCCATCTCCTCCGGGGTGCAGATGGCGCGGAGGTTCTGTTCGATGTCAGCCGCGAGGTTGCGGGTGAACGTCGTGAACAGAACGCGACCGCCGTCGGGCAGGTTCCTCGCGAGCCAGCGGGCCCGGTGCATGGCGACGACGGTCTTCCCGGTGCCGGCACCACCGAGCACGCGAACCGGGCCGTTCCACAGACGTTCGACCAGCCGGCGCTGAGACGGGTGCAGAAACACCCGCCAGCGCTCCAGCGGGGCGCTGAACATCTCCTCCAGCTCACGGTCGTTCTCGATGACGACGAACCGGGAACGGGTGTCGTCGCGGACGAGTGCCGCCGCGAAGTCGGCGGTGTCCACCGGCTCCGATGGCGTTTCACGCTCGAGGATGATCTGCTCGTAGGTCTCTCCCGCCATGTACAGAAAGAGAGCTTCGTAGGCCTCGACGGGCAACCGCGCCGCCATCTCCTCCAGATCCGCCTCATCGCGGATGCCGAGAACTTCACTCACCATCCTCGCGGGGACGCCGAGACGCAGCAGCTCCCGACGCTTGAGCTGCCCGAAGATGCCTGGTTCGTCCGCCGCCGACGGCTCGGGGGCTTGCTCGACGACCTGCCGGGGCTGGTATACCTGCAACGCCCCGGTTTCCGAGTTGACGCTGCACGAATGCCGGGTGGCCCACTGGTAAGCATCATCGTGCTTGTCGGCCCACAGCAGCACGTGGATGTTGCCTTCGTCCGGCTTGAGGACGATGGCCCGGTAGCTTCCGTCGATGCGGATCGAGCGCATGTTCGGGTCCATCGCGCCCGCGATCTTCTCGTAGTTGAGCCCCGAGGATCGGGAATCCCGCTCGAACCGCCCAGTCATGGTCCGCACTTGGCGTTGCTGCTGCGACGGCAGCTTCGCGAAAGCGGTCAGAAAGTCGGCCGACATTGCCATTCGTGGCTCGGTCATGGGTGGCCCTCCGCCCACCAGGCGAGGATGGCCTCGGTGAGGTCCGTGGCCTCCGCCGCGAACGTGCGCCAGCCGGCTTCCGCGAAGGGCGGGTGCGCCTCCGGCGCCAGCAGGACCGCACCGCGCTCGGTTTCCCAGGCAAGCTCCGCCTCGGCAATGACTTCGCCGTCGCCGCCGCCCAGCTCGAAGCCGACGTCCGGCGGCGGGATGCCACTGGCGGCCAGCGCCTCCATCGCGGGATGGAGCCTGGGGTCAGCCAAGGACATGGCTTCGGCCCATGCACCCCGATCGGACGTTTCAATTGCGGGCTCGGCAATGGGGAGCTCGGGGTAGAGGTCGTGCTCGACTCCCGACGACGTGGTCCACCAGCCGTTGGGCAGGAATTGCAGCAGGTTGTAAAGTCGCAAGACGCCGTTCCATTCGCGCCGATAGTCTTGCTGATCGGACGGGGCAGCATCGTCGAGATGCAGGGCAACCATCATTTCGTCCGGGTCCGGAGGGTCCACGGCGGCCAACGGGACGGCCACGAAGACTTGGGTATGGGCCGGAGCCGTGTTGCACCATCCACCTCGGCCGGCGCGAGCGGTCGCGTCGGGCAGGGCGCCGAAGACGTCCCGGAGCATGGGCGGCAGCGCTCCGGCGATGGCATCGGCAAACGCGCGCTCGAGGTCCGCGGTCGTCATGTTGGCGGGCTCGAAGAGACCAAGGAGGCGCGTGAAGACGGCACGCTTCCAGGCCCGCGTACCAGGCTTCTGAAGGTAGCGAACGAGCAATTCAAGGGAAGGACCCGACAGTCGATCGCGGAGCGAACCGGTCTCCCAGCGAGTGTCCAGTGTTCGCTGCAACTGCGCCATGCGGCCATCGTCATCGCCGAGTACATCCAGCGTATCGCTGCCCGTATCGAGCACCGCCTCGAGATCGTGCCATGTCAGTGACCACACCAGGTATCCCGCTCGCACGAGCGCCCAACGCTTGGCCGAGTCCTCGCCGGTCCTGTCCCGGTGGTACTCGAAGCCGTCCATGAATACGGCAATCGGGGGCTGATCCGCCGACCCTCGTGCGGGACGAATGACGAAGTCGGGGCGGCTCGCAACCGCAACACCGTCGGATTCGCCGAAGTCCGCCTGCGCCTCCACGTAGTAGGTCAGCCCCGCGGTGGCAAGGACATAGCCGGGCTTGCCGCCGACAATCTCTTCCTGCACGCGAACCGGTGTCCCATCCACCTCGATGCGGCGAAGAGCTTCGATGAAGCGTGCTTCGAGCTCGCTGTCCAGCACGGGGTTCACCTTCACCGAGCGAAGGCCCCCCTCGACCTCGCGCAATTCCTCTGCCTGCTCGAGCATCGCGTTCAGGACCGCGAGCGCGGCGTTGCGGGACGTGCTTGCCATCTCATGGCTTCGGCGATAGGCGTACAAGCAGCGATAGCATCCGTCCTTCAATGGGTCCGCGTTGCACTCGCACCCCACAAGCGCATCCCGAGCCATGCGGAAGATGTGGAGCACATTGGCCGGGTCGTTCATCATCTGCTTGAGATATCCAGTGCCGCCCGGGACCGTGTCGTAGAGCATCAGGAACTCGATCCCCACTCCGGACTCCGCGGTCGGGAACCTGCACGTCGTCACTCGCAGGTGGTCCACGGCCCCTGCGAACCGGCGCCGCAGCCCCAGCTCCAATGCCGCGATGAAAGAGGTGATGCGCTCCTCTGCATTCATGCTTCCCGCCGCGGGGATGAGCATCCGCACCGCCTCGGACTTGAACTCGCGATAGAGATACAGGCAGTCCGCGATGGATTGGTTGCCGCCCGCATTGCAGGTGCGCGTATGCTGAATCTCGCCGCTGTCGTCCTGGACGCCTCCGCACCGAC